>CANBQQ010000450.1 GCA_947371715.1 Flavipsychrobacter stenotrophus | reverse complement strand
AAACTGAATACAGAGAATGAAAATATTGCGGCCACAAACATCACTTGTCTCGACCGCATTTACCTTCTTAAAGATTTTTATGACTTAAAGCTGGGTGCCGCATTACTTAACCACAACATAGCGCTATCCAAACAACACGATCAGGCGGGTATGTGGCTCTATACGTGGACGGAGAATACACGTGCTGTTGCCTGCTATCATAAAGCCGGCTTTGAGATAGTAGGCAGTACTAAATTCAGTATTTCACCTACTCACGCTAACCCAAACCATGTTATGTACCTTACCTATTTTTGATTCCCCACCTACGCCATCAATAAGCACCTGGCATTTTACTGGAACGTGGCCATTGTACTACTTAAGAAATTTGTTGAGCGTGCGCAATATTAACATCAGTTTTTGCATGTCAATACGCGTATTTTCTAAATTCTGCCTACCTTCATAGCTTCATTTATAAAAATAAGCACAGATGAAATCTTTAAAATATGTACTGGTATGTGTATCTCTTTTGCTGAGCTTCAGCGGTTTTGCACAGATAGAAGGCCCTAAAACTGAAAACGGACTGACTTGGTACAGCGACATGACCAAGGCTAGTGAAGTATCTATGGCTACACACAAACCTATTTTCGCATTCTTCACCGGTAGCGACTGGTGCGGCTGGTGCAGGAAATTGCAGAACGATGTTTTCTCTAAACCTGAGTTTTTAGCATGGGCTAAGAACAATGTAGTATTGGTGGAGTTGGATTTCCCTAGAAGCAAGAAACTAAGCCCTGAATTGACCAACCAGAATGCAAGCCTGCAACAAACTTTCCAGGTACAGGGCTACCCTACTATCTGGATGTTCTACCTGAAGAAAGCAGCAGACAAGTTCGAGATCGACGCATTAGGTTCAGTAGGTTACCCGCAGGGAGCAGTACAGGGTAAAGAACAAGTGAAATTTCTGGCAGATGCCAATGCTTTACTTGCAAAGAAGAAGAAAGCTTAACGAGATTCAGTATAATGATATTAATGAAACAACCCCATACCCAAGTATGGGGTTGTTTGTTTTTCAATAACTTTTTGGCTTCATGCTCGTGTGCCGAATCCTCAGAATTTCTATTTCATCTTTGCGGATAACGTAAGATATTCTGTAGTGAAACAACAATAAGCAACGATACCTGCCGTCGTTGTTCATTTTATACTCATCTGCCGGACAACTTGTTGGCTGACGCGATGTCTGTTCTAATTTATCTAATATTTTATTTTTTACAAGTTCCGCATTTTGAAAAGAATCGTCAGCAATATAATCCATTGCTGCATTGAACTGTTTAATAGAAGTAGCAGACCACTGTATCTTACTTCCTGCCATCTAAATGCTTTTTGAATATTTCTTTTGCCTCTTCATGAGTATAAGATTCTCCTCTTGCTATCTCCGCCTCTGCTTCATGTAATTCCTGGTTATATTCCTCAATAGTGTATGGTATTTCCTCCTTACCGCCAGGAAGGACGGTCTTAATAAAACCCAACAATGATTTCTTTTGAGCAATACTCAATTGCTCAATACAGGAGTATAATTGTTTGTCTATTGCAGCCAGTGTCATACAATAATATTTAAAACAAATTTACTAAAAAAGTACTTGATGGAAAAGTTAAGGATATGTCTTAATGCGAAATGGCCCACCGGTAAAGTGAGCCATTTCTATTTCTAAATTTTTATTGATCAACTACATATTTCTTCTATACTGTCCACCTACTTCAAACAGAGCTTTAGAGATCTGGCCAAGTGAACAATATTTCACTGTCTCCATCAGTTCTGCAAATATGTTCTGGTTGTGGATAGCTGCTTGTTGCAGCTTGTGCAATAGCTCTACTCCCTTATCGCCACTGCGCTTCTGCAGGTTCTCAACAGATTTGATCTGGAACTCCTTCTCTTCTTCTGTAGAGCGGATAACTTCTCTCGGCAATACTGTTGGTGAGCCCTTAGAACTCAGGAATGTATTCACACCAATGATCGGAAATTCGCCGGTATGTTTCAAGGTTTCGTAGTAGAGGCTTTCTTCCTGTATCTTGCCGCGCTGGTACATGGTTTCCATAGCACCTAGTACACCACCGCGTTCTGTGATCTTGTCAAACTCCAGCATTACTGCTTCTTCCACAAGGTCGGTTAGTTCGTCGATGATGAATGAACCCTGTAGCGGGTTCTCATTCTTAGCCAGTCCAAGCTCTTTATTGATGATCAGCTGTATAGCCATTGCCCTGCGCACGCTCTCTTCTGTAGGTGTGGTTATGGCCTCGTCGTAGGCGTTGGTGTGGAGTGAGTTACAATTGTCATAGATAGCGTATAATGCCTGAAGTGTAGTGCGGATATCGTTAAAGTCGATCTCCTGTGCATGCAGTGAGCGGCCGCTGGTCTGGATGTGATACTTGAGCATCTGTGAACGCTCATTACCACCGTACTTCAGCTTCATAGCCTTAGCCCATATGCGGCGTGCCACACGGCCTATCACACTGTATTCAGGGTCTATACCATTACTGAAGAAGAATGACAGGTTAGGTGCAAAATCATCTATATTCATACCACGGCTGAGGTAATACTCTACAAACGTGAAACCGTTTGACAGCGTGAATGCCAGCTGAGATAGCGGGTTGGCACCTGCCTCTGCAATATGGTAACCACTGATAGATACAGAGTAGAAATTACGCACACCCTGCTCTATAAAGTATTGCTGCACATCGCCCATTACACGCAGCGAAAATTCTGTAGAGAAGATGCAGGTGTTCTGTGCCTGGTCTTCTTTCAAAATGTCCGCCTGTACAGTACCACGTACCGACTTCAGTGTTTCTTCTTTGATCTTAGCATATACATCGGCTGGTAGCACCATGTCGCCGGTTACGCCCAACAGCATAAGGCCTAAACCATCATTACCTTCAGGCAGGCCAGCATTTGCTGTTGATGTAGCAACACCTGAATGATAGTAAGGACGTGCTACACCCTTATCGGCATAGATGGCATCTATCTTCTTGTTTACTTCTGCTTCAAGGGCGTTTGCCTTTATGTAGATCTCGCACTGCTGGTCTATAGCCGCATTCATAAAGAAGGCCGTGATAGTAGGTGCCGGGCCATTGATGGTCATAGACACAGATGTCTTAGGGTCTGCCAGGTTGAAGCCGCTGTATAGTTTCTTGGCATCATCAAGGCTCGCCACGCTCACTCCTGAGTTACCTACTTTACCATAAATGTCCGGACGATAGTCAGGGTCCATGCCATAAAGAGTAACGCTATCAAATGCAGTACTGAGGCGCTTTGCAGGCAATCCTTTACTTACATAGTGAAAGCGCTTGTTGGTACGCTCAGGGCCACCTTCGCCGGCAAACATACGGGTAGGGTC
>CANBQQ010000449.1 GCA_947371715.1 Flavipsychrobacter stenotrophus | reverse complement strand
TATCATGTTTAAACAGTTACTTACTATACTTATTTCTATACTCGATCGGCGTCAAGCCGGTCAGTTTCTTAAATACATCCCGGAAACCCTTTGAGTCGGTGTAACCCACTTCATACATTACTTCATTTATATTTTTGCGGCTGGTCTCAAAGCTACGCTTTGCCGCCTCCACTTTAACCCGCTGTGCATATTCAATTATAGTATTGTTGGTAGCTTTCTTAAATCTACGCTCAAAACTCCGGCGGCCTACCGCATGCATATCAGCAAGTTCATCAACAGAGATCTTTTCACTGAAGTTTTGCTCTATATACTGCTGCGCTCTCTTTATTTCTTCATCATTATGCCCCTTCTGTCCCTGGAAGATCATAAATGGCGACTGGCTATCCCGGTCTATGTCTATTGCAAAACTTTTAGCTATCATAATAGCCATATCCCTGCCCGCATGCTTTTCAATAATGTACATAAGCAGGTTCAGGTAAGAATAAGCGCCACCGCTTGTATAAATGCCGCCATCTTCAGTTACCATCTTCTCATCTATCAGGTTAACAGCTGGGTACATCTGCCTGAATTCATCAGCCATACGCCAGTGAGTAGAGCACCGCTTACCATCTAACAGTCCGGTAGAAGCAAGCAGGAACGCACCTATGCACATGCTGGCTATTTCCGCACCCTTTTCATGTTGCTTCTTTATCCAGGGTATAAAATTCTTGTTGAGCGTCATTGCCTGCTCCAGCTCCCCATACATAGCGGGTATAATGACAAGATCAGTATGTATAACATCATCTATCGTTACATCTGGCGTAATGGTAACCGCACCCGTCGGTACTGTCGTTTTATGTGTATGTCCTACCAGTTGCACATTAAATACCGGCTCTTTTCCAAATTGCGCCAAAATACTGTTTACCATAGTCAATATCTGGTGGCTGCCATCGATGTTAACAGTGCTTGACGGCCCATGAGGAATGAGGATAGAAATGTGCTTCATGAGTTAAAGATAAAAATATTTCGTTGTCGTAATACACCCTTTCAATTGTCATTTCCATAACCTGTTCCTATAGAAATGGTTAGATACTTTTGCGAAAGAAAATAAAACAATGAAACAGATTAACGCATACCTGACATTCAATGGTAATTGCAGGGAGGCCATGAATTTCTATAAGGAATGCATTGGTGGCGAATTGCTCCTACAAACCATTGGTGAATCGCCTATGGCAGCCCATATGCCAGCGGTACTGAAAGACAATATTCTGCATGCTACGCTCACCAATGGCAGCAAGGTCTTAATGGGCTCTGATATGGTCAACGATAAAGGGCTTGTAAAAGGCAATAATGTATCTATGGTGCTCGACTGCATGAGCATAGAAGAGGTCAGAGACTACTATGATAAACTCGTCAAGGGGGGAACCGCAGACCATCCGCTTGAAGAGACTTTCTGGGGCGCTACATTTGGTGACCTCACCGACAAATACGGCAATCATTGGTTACTTAACTTTACGAAAGAAAAACAATAATTTCATTACTCAAAACACACACTTATGTCAACAATAAACAAAAAATTGAACATCGCATATTGGATCGTGGTCGTACTTTTCGGAGGGTTTATGATCTTCTCGGCAATACCCGATATAATGATGAACCCGGATGCCGTAAAAATGATCCATGATGATATGGGCTACCCTATGTACTTCCTCAAGTTTATTGGTGTTGCTAAATTATTGGGAGGACTGGCTATAATCATCCCCGGCTTCCCGAGAATAAAGGAGTGGGCATATGCAGGGCTTATGTTTGACCTCATTAGTGCTACCTATTCATTTGCCGCTCTAGGCAAGAGCCCAATGGAGTGGGCACCTATGTTCCTCTTTATTGGTCTTGGCTTTGCAGCTTATGCGCTCTACCATAAAAAATATAAGACTACAGCTATCTAATCGCTAAAACACAATGGTATGGCAAAAGCAAGCAACAAAATAAAATTCAGCACTACGCTCTTACAAGCAAAGAAAACAGCAACAGGCATTGAGGTGCCGGCTGAAATAGTGGAACAACTGGGTGCGGGCAAAAAACCGCCCGTAAAAATTACTATCAACGGCTATACCTACCGCAGCAGTATAGCAGTAATGGGTGGTATATATATGATAGGTGTTAGCGCTGCCGTACGCGAACAAACTGGTATAGCAGGTGGAGACAAAATAGAGGTAATGCTGGAACTCGATCCCGAAGAGCGACTAGTGACAGTGCACCCTGAATTTCAAAAAGCGCTCGATAAAGATGCCGCTGCAAAGAAGGCATTTGAAGGACTGTCTTTTAGTAAAAAACAAGGATTTGCATTACCGATTTGCGAGACAAAAAATGACGAAACCAGGCAACGAAGAATTGAGAAAGCGATCATACAGTTGAAAGAAGGGAAATAAGTATTAACAATTTTGATTTAGATATTTCGGTAAAAAGCTATAATTCTGTAGAATTATAGCTTTTCTTGTTTCATTGCGGTTTATGTTTCGAATATTATCCACATTAATAGTTAGCAGGTTTTATAAGTTGAATGCTGGATTTTTCCTGTTCTCCTTCCTCATACTATTCGCCATATTGCCAGGCCCCGATACTATCCGGTTACACCACGGACTAATGTTGGCGGCGGTTTCCTCTCCTGTCAATATCTTAGTGGCTACTTTTATTTCCTCGCTATATAACCTCAAATGTATATCCTACACGCAACGTGAAATAAGCCTTGCCGAAAATGAATTCCTCTATAATTTACAAGGATTAAGCAATCTCCGGCAATACAGATTGTTGGGTATTACGCACATTTCGATATACGCACCCATCCTCCTTTACAGCATCATTGCAGTATTTGTTGGTTTTCAGTCAAAGCATATTACCGGTAGCATATTGTTGCTATTAGTGCAACTCATCATGATCATTGCAGGAACTTACACCTCATTCCATAATATCAACAGCACCTGGAAGAAACCTGTCTTCGTTTTACCAACGATATCGCTATTCCGGAATAGGGGGTTCTTTACCCACCTCCTCCAATATTCACTAAGCGAAAAAAAAGGGTCTTTTATTTCTATTAAGATCTTTTCCATGCTGGCATTACAGCTACTCGTTGCACTTAATGCCGACAAAGTGAGCAGGGAAAATATATGCTTTCTGATCTTGTTATCTATTTCTGCACACGCCCTCCTCCCCTCCTATTATGTAAGGTTTCTGGAAACTGAAATGAGCTTTTTACGTAATCTACCGATCCCATTGCCTAAACGATTATTGCAATTTACAGTTACGTATGCAGCTATTTTGTTACCCGAATTGATATTCCTGTTGTACAATGAAATAAATGTAATATCCCTGCCTGTTATAATTTCCCTTTATCTTCTGG
>CANBQQ010000448.1 GCA_947371715.1 Flavipsychrobacter stenotrophus | reverse complement strand
GTGTGCTGGCGGCCAGTTCCAGCTCATGAATAGACAATAGAAACGATTGCAGGTGAGCCAACTCCATTTGTTCCAGAGCAACATCTTTATGTTCATCCCGCATATGATCGCGGAGCATAGCCACGTCGTGCAGGTATGCTTCTACAGTATTGTCAGACATACCGCGCTCCAGCATCAGATAAGCTTTAAATCCTTTGATATACGCATCCCACATGATCGGGTGTAAATTACGGAACTAATTTGTGTGAACACTTCAACAGATGTTTTACATTTGTTGCATGCAACATCTGGCTATAGTAAACGGACCTAATCTTAATCTCCTTGGAGTAAGGGAGCCGCATATTTATGGCAGTGAAACCTTTGAAGACTACCTGACTAAACTGCGTATGCAATTTCCCGAGGTGGATATTGAGTATTACCAGAGCAATGTGGAGGGTGAACTGATCAACTATCTGCACAACTGCATGGGCAAGAAACAAGGTATCATACTTAACGCAGGTGCCTATACCCACACCAGCATAGCCCTGGCCGATGCCATTAGCGCTATTGCTATACCTGTGGTGGAAGTGCATATCAGTAATGTATTGGCAAGAGAGGATTTTCGTAAAACATCTTTCATAGCGGCGAAGTGTGTGGGGTCTATAAGTGGATTGGGCATGAGAGGGTATGAACTGGCGGTTAGGTGGTTTGTAGGAAGCGAGACGCTTCCGAAGGGGTAGGACGAAGCGGGACGCTTCGACCAGTGTAGGGTGTCTGAATCACAGATTTAGGAGATTGCTCAGATTCTATTTTTATATTCAAAATGAATACGCTCTTTCGGGAGATTGCTTTCCCGCAATACTGCGGAATAAACTCAAGCCTGCCAATGACAGAGTTCAAATAGCGACCGAGAACGAATACGTCCAAACGTGAGATTGCTTCGCGAAGGGCTCGCAATGACGGTTTAGGGAGATTCAAAGAGAATCGGCCTGATGGTCGTCGATCGGAGACCGACAGCAGGCGTGCATGGCACTTACTTTTGAAAATACCTTTCCTCTTATCCTCTATAGCCTCTCAAAAACGAGACGATATCCATTCTCTTTTTTCCTTCCTGTTGTAGTTCTTTTATATAGAGCCAGCCATCATTACCCGCAAAACGAAGGTAGGTGGCATGATCGGTTTCGAAGGTACCGGGCTTTACTGTAAGGTGAATTTCTGTAGGTTCGGCCGTGAATACTTTTATGGATTTATCGCCGAGGGTGGTATGTGCGGCAGGGTAAGGAGAAAGTCCACGTATGAAATTATTAATGTCGGCTACTTTCCTATCCCAATGAATAAAGGTGTCTTCTTTGAATATCTTGGGTGCGTTTCTGAGTTCACCGGCATCTACTTTATCCTGCGGTATTTCTACGATAGTGCCTTCTGCAACAGCTTTTACCGTTTTGATCAGTAGTTCCGCACCTGCGGCCATTAGCTTATCGTGCATGGTGCCGGCAGAGTCTTCGGGCAGAATAGCTACCTTTTGTTGCAGCATAATATCGCCGGTATCTATTTCATGCTTTAGCTTAAATGTTGTAACGCCGGATTCCGTTTCACCATTCATAATAGCCCGGTTGATGGGTGCCGCACCGCGGTATTGCGGTAGTAATGAACCGTGAACATTCAACGTGCCCATAGGTGGCATATTCCATACTACTTCAGGCATCATGCGGAAGGCTACTACAACCTGCAGGTCGGCATTGCAGGCACGAAGTTCTTCCAGAAATGATTCTGCCTTCATCTTTTCGGGCTGCATGAGGTGCAAGCCGTTTGCCACAGCATATTCTTTTACGGCAGACGCATGGTTTTGCTTGCCACGGCCGGCAGGTTTATCTACCGCCGTAACAACACCTACAACATTGGCGCCAGCATCAACAAGTGCTTTGAGGGAGGCAACAGCAAAATCGGGGGTGCCGAAAAAGACAATACGCAGTTGGTCGAATGATTTCATTGGAGTGCAAAGTTAATGGAAAAAGGGAAAGGGGTTTTAGTGTGTGATCGAGTGTCTCCTGATTATATGGTTAGTGAGTACAAAACGAATACGTCATTATGGAAGGCGGGTCAGAGACCCGTCAAACTGTGTCGTCACGAGAGCGCTACGCTAACTCTCGCGACAGGAGCGGGATATACAAAAACAGAGATACATTATCAAAGGATTAAAAGATTACCCGATAACCACCTCCCCCCAATATTTCGGCAGAATTAGCCGAAATATTGGGGTACTCCTCCTTCAAAAGGAGGAGAGTGGTTGATGTGCTTACCGGTTATGATATTTTTAAAACCAATACTAAAACTGGCATAAATTTTATAGTAATGATATACACGTAATTTTACTGAATGAAAACTGCTATTGTGATAGGCGCAACCGGGCTTGTAGGTAACGAGCTGACCCGACTTTTGCTTAAAGATTCCCGCATTGGGCAAGTGAAGATATTTGTACGTAGGAAGACGGGGTTGAGTCATAGTAAACTGGAAGAGCATGTAGTAGATTTTAACTTGCCTGATGAATGGAAAAAACTGGTAACGGGCGATGTGCTGTATTCGGCACTGGGAACAACACTAAAAGCCGCGGGGAGTAAAGAAGCTCAATATACAGTAGATCATACCTATCAGTTCAATACAGCAAAGGCGGCTGCCGCAAATGGTGTGCAGAAATATGTGCTGGTGTCGGCGGGCGGCGCTTCTGCAAATTCAAAGATCTTTTATTCCCGTATGAAGGGTGAACTGGAAAGGGACATCAGGAAGTTACCTTTTGAAACCATCCATATTATACGCCCAGGGATGCTAAAGGGTCACAGGGCGAATACGCGCACAGGCGAGATCATTGGCGGTGCGGTACTTGGGCTGGTAAGCCGCCTGCCCAGTCTTAAAGCCCTGCAACCGATCGAAGGGCATGAGGTTGCCAAGGCTATGATCAATGCATCGTTCAGGCATATTGTAGGTATTCATAGTTATAGTCCAGGTGAGTTGTTTAAGTTGGCGGAATTGGTGCCGGTGTGAGTTTGAGTGCCGATAGGCGATCCAAATCGAATACGTCCCGTGCGAATGTCAGGGGTTCGAGAGCCTCACCCTGACATTCGGGTATCTGCAACCCACCCACCCAAGGGAAATCGGTTTATTTTGAGATTTAACCCGAACCTGTAGTGGGTCGAAACGTCTATTGGATTTATAATTTATCCAACTTAAAGTAGCCGATGTTTAATTGATCATCGGGGGCGTTGTGGGCGGGCTCTACCAGTATGGTATAGTTTTTGGCTTCACCCTGCAACATATCCTGAACGATAAAAATATCATCGACGTCTACTCCGTATTTATCATCGATGTGTGATTCCGCTCCTTTAAAGCCCATGTGCTTGTA
>CANBQQ010000447.1 GCA_947371715.1 Flavipsychrobacter stenotrophus | reverse complement strand
GCACCACAGCTTACCGCTATCGTTGAAGCTGCTCAGGCATTGAAGAAAACAGGTGTTCCGGTTATTGCAGATGGTGGAATCCGCTATACCGGTGACATGGTCAAGGCTATTGCAGCCGGCGCATCATGCATCATGGCAGGCTCTATCTTCGCTGGTACAGAAGAAAGTCCGGGAGAAACGATCATCTATGAGGGGCGTAAATTCAAGTCTTACCGTGGTATGGGTTCTGTAGAAGCAATGCAGGAGGGATCAAAAGATCGTTACTTCCAGGATATGGAAGCAGACATAAAGAAACTCGTTCCCGAAGGTATTGTAGGTCGTGTACCATACAAGGGTTATCTGAGTGAAGTAGTGCAGCAGTTTGTAGGCGGACTGCGCGCAGGTATGGGCTATTGCGGTGCAAAAGACATAGCAACTTTACAGACAGAATCTCAGTTTGTTCGTATCACAGCAGCAAGTATGGCCGAAAGCCATCCGCACGATGTAGTGATCACAAAGGAAGCACCGAATTATAGTCGTTAATAAAGCATTCAATAGATTTTCAAGAGCCTATCTTTTATCAGATAGGCTCTTGAAATGAAAGGACTCAACCACCAAATAATGTCATGGTGAGCCGCAAGCACACCCGAATGTCATGGTGAGGCTCTCGAACCACGACATTCGCATCAGGACGTATTCGTTTTGTAGCGCTAATAACACACTCTCCTCCTTTTGAAGGAGGAGTACCTCAAAGTTCCGCTCCTTTAGCGGAACTTTGAGGGGAGGTGGTTAAATATATAAGGAACTATCGCCCTTAACCGGGCATCAGAAGAAATACAATGGAATACAAATTACAACTGGTAGACGAAAAAGTAAAACAGCAGCAGGTAACTGCACTGCACCTCATCACCTCCCTGGCTTTCCTGGGAGCAGGGGCTATCATTTTTGTCTACAACTACGTGATCACTTATTGGGGATTAGCATTACTGATCATTGCATTGGGGCTGCTCATTCTTACTATAGCCAAAAACAAATTGGTCACCACTCCCGCCAACAACACAAAGCTGCGCGTAGCAGAATTGATCATTGCGCTGGCTCTGTTAGGCTATTCGATCTCTCAGCAGTGGCGTTTTCCAATGGGTATGTTTGGCGTACTGAGTTCCGTACTGGCCTTCTCTCTCTTCTGGGAACGTAAAGCCAATGCAGCACAGTTCGTAATTGTCAGCGAAGAAGGAATAGATATTCCGGCTGGCGTAAGAAAGAAACTGTTGGAATGGGCAGGTGTGGAAGAGGTATTATGGAGATATGGCACCTTATCTATTGACTGTACCGACAATCATCTCTATCAGTGGAATGTATTGCCGGCAACGTTCGGTCAGGATGCATTTGAAGCCTTTTGTAAAGCACAGGTAGCAGCCAACATGCATAAGCGACCTAAAAATGATTGGTAGGCGGGAGCAATATTCTTTCTACAAAAGGGTTATTATTACATCTTCATTTTTGACCATCTGCATAAATACCGACTTTGAATAACATCATCCGTTTCGCAATAATAGGTTTTGGAAATATTGGCCGTCGACATGCCGAGCATATCCTGCACAATGCAGATTCCACGCTTGTTGCCGTATGCGATACCAAAGTATCTGTAGCGGATCGGGTGCCCGAAGGTGTTCCTTTTTATACATCCTTGGACACAATGTTGCAGCAGGGAGATATAGATGTACTATGTGTTTGTACGCCCAACTATCTGCACGAACAGCATACTATAGCCGGCTTGCAGGCAGGCCTGCACACGGTTGTGGAGAAGCCAATGGCATTAAGTGTAGCCGAGTGCGACAGGATGATAGCAGCCGCAGAAGAGGCAGGTAAGACCATATTTGCAGTAAAGCAAAATAGGTACAATCCACCTGTGCAGGAGGTAAAGAAGCTAATGGCCGAAAGCAAACTGGGCAAAGTATACATGATGCAGGTCAACTGTTTCTGGAACCGGGGCGATGCCTATTATACGGAAAGCGACTGGCGTGGTAAAAAGCAGAAAGATGGCGGATGTCTGTTCACCCAGTTCAGTCACTTTGTAGATATTCTATATTACCTCAATGGCACCATTCAACAAGCAGAAGGGCTGATACACAATTACGCCCATCAGCACAATACAGAAGTTGAAGATGCGGGTAGTTTTGTAATGCGCTCTGCAAATGATGCCATCGTAAATTTCAACTTCACCACCTGTGCTTACCAAAAAAACATGGAGGGGTCTATTACCCTATTCGCAGAAAAAGGTACAGTGAAGATAGGAGGGCAATACCTCAATACGATAGAATACCAGCAGCTGGAAGGTGCAGCACTTCCCGAGATAAACATCAGTGCCAAGAACAACGACTATGGCCTTTATCAGGGCTCAATGAGTAACCACGATAAGATGATACAGAACGTAGTTGACGTACTCAACAGCGGCCAACCCATCATGACCACTGCCGAAGAAGGCCGCGAAGTAGTCCGCATCATCGAACAGATGTATGCCGGTGCTGCAAATAAATGATATTCAGAGAAATAAATAGCTTCAAAATAACACGTTCGTAGAGACGCAAGATTTTGCGTCTCCACAGCGGCTGAGCAAAGCAACCCTTACCCGAATGTTGCCCTGAGGTTCTCGAAGGACGATATTCGCACCGGACCTATTCGTTTTGGAAAACAAATCAATCCTCTTTCAACTAACTTCCCAACACCGTATATTTACAACCAAACAACACATCAATGTTCAGCTACTGGGAGCAGGAAAGTTTCACACGGTACGACCACATAGTTATCGGCGCCGGAATAGTCGGTCTCAGCATGGCCATAGAGCTTAAAGACAAGTTCCCGGCTAAGCGAATATTGGTATTGGAACGAGGACTACTCCCTACCGGAGCCAGCACCCGAAACGCCGGTTTTGCCTGCATGGGTAGTGCTACCGAACTGTTGGATGATCTGCAACACACAACAGAAACTGAAGCCGTTGAACTTTTTGCATGGCGCAAAAAAGGATTGGAGCTTTTAAGGAAAAGGCTTGGCGATAGCAATATCGGTTACAAAGAAAATGGCAGCTATGAACTGATCAGCAACCACGAACTGGATGCGCTTGATAAACTCGACTACCTCAATCAACTCCTCCAACGGATAACCGGCAAACCTGCCTTCAGATTGGCTAACGATAAAGCAGGCGAATTCGGATTCTCAAAAGACTATACAAAAGCCCTCATAGAAAATACCTGCGAAGGTGAGCTGCACAGCGGTATGATGATGCGCGCGCTTACCGATATGGCCATCAGCAAAGGCATAGAAATAAAGACCGGTGCCGACGTGATGAAATTTGATGATCTAGAAAATAGGGTAGAGGTATTGCTTCGCGATCCATTCCGAAATGAAACATC
>CANBQQ010000446.1 GCA_947371715.1 Flavipsychrobacter stenotrophus | reverse complement strand
GAAATGGCAGGCATATTTGTAGGTCGTGGTCCGGTGGTACAGGTAAAGAATAGTAACTCATCTGTTACTACGCTACGCTCTTCTATTACTGACACTGCTATTTACTCAGGTCCATTTGCAATAATGGTCAACCAGAACAGTGCATCTGCCTCTGAGATCCTGGCTGCGGCTATGCAGGATTACAACCGCGCGGTAATAGTAGGTGCGCCTACATACGGTAAAGGCACCGTACAGAAGTTATTGCCATTGGATGAAATGCTGAACCCGATGACCAGAATGCAATTGGCTAATGATACTTCAAATGCAGAGCCATCTATTGGTTCATTGAAATTAACCATGGAGAAGTTTTACAGGGTGAATGGTGGTTCTACTCAGCTTAAGGGAGTTGTGCCGGATATTGCTTTGCCAGATGCATATGCATTCCTCGACGACGAAGATATGGGAGAGCGTAAGAACAAGGCAGCATTGCCTTATGACGAGATACCTGCTGCTGCCATTAAGTCTTCAAATGCTGTTGTTAATGTTGGGCAGCTGGCTGCAGTTAGTAAGAGCAGGGTGGCTAACAATCCTACCTTCAACCTGATAGAGCAGACTGCCGCATCGCGCAAGAAGAAGATGGACAATAACACGGTTTCTTTAAATGAAAAGACCTACCGCAAAGAACAGGAAGAAGCAACTGCTATATCTAAGAAGCTGGAAGAAATACAGAAGAAAGCTACTAACCTGGAGATGAGTAATCTTGCTGCAGATAAAGAAAGGATAAACATAGACACTGTGTCTATCAACAAGAATAAAGATTGGTTGAAGAACGTAAGTAAGGACGTGTACATTGGTGAGACAGTAAACATATTGTCGGACCTTGCAAAGTCTACAATGAAGATGTCTGTAAACAAACAGAGAATGAACTAATACTATTAGTTTTTTATAAAGAGAAAGGCAAGCCGCGTGGCTTGCCTTTCTCTTTATATGTTGTTTGTGAGCAGTGCTGCTCTGACAAATTAATAACCGAGCATCAGAAATATAGCAGGGAATTTCTCCAGTACAGGAATATCCTGACGCCAGTCGGCTACGCTCTTTGTTTTGATGAATGCATTGTCGCCGGTGATATTTTGTGCTATGCAGATCTTGGTGTGCGACTGGCAATTCTTTAGCATATCTGCAAGTAAAGAATTGTTGCGATAAGGTGTTTCTATAAACAACTGAGTCTGCTTCTCTTTAGCCGAGTGTGCTTCAAGGTATGTAATACGTTTGCTGCGCATAGGGTCTTTTACCGGCAGGTAACCATTAAAGGCAAAACTCTGTCCGTTAAGTCCCGAAGCCATTAGTGCCAGTAGTATAGAACTCGGCCCTGTGAGTGGCATCACCTTAGCATGTTGCAGGTGAGCTATATTGACAAGGTCGGCACCCGGGTCTGCAATGCCGGGGCAACCTGCATCGCTCATAATGCCTATGTTATGGCCTTCTTTCAGCCATTTGCGGAATAACGTTTTGTCAGCACCTTCGTGCTTGGTGATCTCCGAAAATTCAAGCGTTTCTATCACCATCTTGGGGTGCAGGGACTTGATGAATCTCCTGGCTACGCGCAGGTCTTCGGCGAAGTAATGCGTTATATGCGCAGTATGCGTAATTACCTCAGGAGATAAGGTATGTAGTGCTCCTTCTACTATAGGCAATGGTATCAGATATACCGCCTGATTCTTTTTTGACATGTTGTTGTTTTTATTTTTTTAGCACTATCCAACTTTGCGCAATAGCAAATTGGCTGTCGCTACAATTCCTTCTTCACGGCCTATAAAGCTCATCTGCTCAGTAGTCGTTGCCTTTATAGAAATATCGTCGGTAGTAATGTGGAGTATCTTAGCTATAGTTTCGCGCATAGCATCGGCATACTTCATGATCTTAGGTGCCTGTAGCAGTATGGTACTATCTACATTGACTACACAATAGCCACGCTCTGCTATAAGTGTGAAGCACCGCTCCAGCAATATCTTACTGTCTATATTCTTAAAAGATTGGTCGGTATCCGGGAAGTGCTTGCCTATGTCTCCAAGGCTTAATGCGCCAAGCATTGCATCGCATATGGCGTGTAGCAGTACGTCAGCATCAGAGTGACCCAAGGCGCCCTTGGTATGTGGTATCAATACTCCCCCCAGCCAGAATTCACGGCCCTCAACCATTTGATGAAAATCTATTCCTTGTCCTATTCGATACATAGAAGTGTTGTAATGTGTGTCAAAATTAATTTATTCGGGTGGGAAAGGGTGAAATAATATTGCAAACACTTATTTAGATGCAAATGTGCGGATCGATCATCAAATTCAACGGGATCATGCTTATCATTTAATCATGGTTCAGACAAATTCATTCCTTACTTTTACCCTATGCATTCATTCACCATTTCCGGCCAGCTTATAGACCTTTTTCAACGGCGTACTTATCCTGCACAGATCGATGTGCAAGGTGGTATCATCTATTCCATTAAAGAGGTTGAATCGGCTCCTGATCAGTATATTCTGCCAGGGTTTGTAGATGCGCATATACACATTGAAAGCTCTATGCTGGTGCCGGTGTCATTTGCACAGGTTGCGGTCTTGCATGGTACTGTGGCAACTGTGAGTGACCCGCATGAAATAGCCAATGTTTGCGGCATGGAGGGGGTGCAGTATATGATAGACAACAGCAAGCTATCTTCTTTCAAATTTTTCTTCGGTGCACCATCGTGTGTGCCTGCTACCGGCTTTGAAACTGCCGGAGCAACATTGGATGAACATGATGTAGCCAAACTGTTGCAGAGCGATGATATCTGGTATCTGTCTGAAATGATGAACTACCCGGGTGTGCTGCACAAAGACCCTGTAGTGATGGCGAAGATAAAGGCCGCACAAAAGGCAGGTAAGCCTGTAGACGGCCATGCGCCCGGCTTGCGGGGTGAAACTGCATTACAATATGCACGTGCCGGTATCACCACCGATCATGAGTGTTTTACGTTGGGTGAGGCGCTGGATAAGGTGTTTGCCGAGATGCATATATTGATACGTGAGGGTAGTGCAGCAAAAAATTATGAAGCACTGCACAAGCTGTTGAAACTACATCCGGCAAGAGTGATGTTTTGTAGCGATGATAAGCATCCTGATGAACTGGTATTGCACCACATCAACGATGTTGTAAAACGCTCACTGGCACTAGGCTATGATCTGTATGATGTGCTGCTGGCTGCATGTGCCAACCCTGTATGGCATTACAATCTGCCTGTTGGGCTGCTACAGGTAAATGAGCCTGCAGATTTTATAGTGATAGATAATCCCAAAGACTTCAATATTCTAAAGACATACATCTCGGGCGAACTGGTTGCGGAGAATGGCAAGTCTTTGTTGCCCTATATGAGAGCAGAGCCTA
>CANBQQ010000445.1 GCA_947371715.1 Flavipsychrobacter stenotrophus | reverse complement strand
AGCTTAAAGTACATTTCACAGCGGCTGCAATAGAGGAGTACATAGGTGCCTGTTTCTTCTATGGTAGTCAACGTATATCGCGGGTAGCCGCCATACACATTATATTCAAACCAAAAGCCATCGTTGAACCGGATAAAGTAGCCGTCTCTTTCGTCAGACTGGTAGGCAAATACATTTATGTCTGCCGCCATTACTTCCATCAGGCTCAGGCCATCCTCGCAGCTTATCCAGTTGCCGTTGTAAATCTTGTTATTAATGTCGTTGCGGCTATTGCCCCAGTAAGATTCGTCTTCTGTAAGCCTTACATATACCGTGCGGGTAGGATCAAAAAGTACCACTTCATCGGGCGACTCCTGCACCAACTGATACTTAAACCTTACCACGCGATCTTTTATCCTTACCTCTTCCCAATCGTTACCACCTGCAGGACGGTATATAGAATGATAGTTTTCGTCGGTAGGCTTCAGGTAAAAGGCGAACGCCATGTTCTTATGAATGTCTTTACCAGTCTTTACTACCTTTTCAGATACATTTTCTTTTACCCAGTGGCCGGTATAGTTCTCAATAAATCCTTTGGGGCTGTTGACGGCATTGTAGTAAACACCTGCGGCAGACACCTGCATGTAATACCCTTCCCTGTTGTTAGACAGCAACAAGTAATCCTCTTTCTTCTCTGCTACAGAATAGGTATTCAGCAGTATGCCGTCGTCGTAAGTATACTCCAGCCACTTATTGTCTTTCCCTGTAGTAAAAAAGCCACGGCACTCCTTCTTCTCATAAAAAAATACCTGTTGTTTGGCCTTTATGTAGTGTTCTGCCGGCTTGCCATTGCAGTCTTCGCTCCAGTAGCCATCATGCACCTTTTGGGTTATGTTGTCTTTGCTCTCCCCGCTAAAATATTGTGTTGCTGTAAGGCGCACATACTGCTTTCTTTCTTCGTCATACAGTGTTACCTCATTTCCTTGCTCGCTCACCGTTTTATAGTGGTAGCGCGGCCGGTTCTTTAGGGCATACATCTCTTCCCACTTACTATCTCCCTTAGTGATCAGGTAGTCGTAAAGGCCATTCTTTTGATCATAATAAAAGATAAACGCACGCTTACCTTTGGCGGAGGCGGCCAGTGAGATCATGCATAGTAAGAGGAAGGCAAGTATATTCTTCATTTCAAGTGGTTTGGAAGTGTGTAAGATAATAAAAAGATGCAATTTAAGATATATGTAATTGTTTGTAAACGAAATTTCCAATCGCTGATGCTCCGATCTAAAACATATATTTGCAATAATTCTGACATAAAAATAATCAGACAGACTTAAAAAATTACGAACCATTTCTATAATGAAAAAACTGATCACTACTACCCTATCTATACTAGCTATTGCTATGAGCGCCCGAGCACAAGTTGCGGCTTACGTACCAACCAACGGTTTAAAAGCCTGGTATCCATTCAATGCTACTACCAACGACCAGAGCGGCATGGGTAACCACCTAACAGGATCTGTAAACTATGTGGCAGACAGATTTGGCGTTGCCGGCACCGCAATAAGTGGTTTTACACAATCAGCGCCACTAAGCTGTGGCGCACCCAATTTCATCTTTGGCTATGACTCGGCCTTTACCACAGCTGTATGGGTAAATTTTTATGGCGCAAGTGGAACGGGTGGACTGATCATGAAGCATGGTATCACTACCGCACTGGCATCTGACTTTGTGTGGCATATGGCCGGCACGGCGGGCGGCAATCCAACGTTTGCGACGAGCGTTACATCTCCATGGACGTTTGACACCTATTCATCTGCTTTACCAATGAATAGCTGGCAACATTTAGTTGCAGTATATAACATTGGAGCTATGAAGCTATATCTGAACGGCGTATTAGTTGCGACACAAACCTTAGCCGCATCACCTTCGGCAACCAGCAACCAGCAACCTTTCTGGATAGGTTATGACCAGTGGAATAATACTGTAATGGACAGCACAACTCTTGACGACATTGGCGTATGGAATCGTGCACTGGCAGATTGCGAAATAGCAAAATTGTACTTCTCAACTACAACTCTCATTACAAGTGCATCATCAGACGACACAGTACTTGCCGGCGGAACTGCACATTACAGCATAGCCGACACCGGTGGTAGCGCGACGTACCAATGGCAACAAGATGCAGGCACAGGCTTTACCAACCTCACTAACAGCGGACCATACAGCGGGGTGACAACAAAAAATCTGTCTATAAGCCCTGTAACACCGGCTATGCATAACTACCAATACAGGTGTTTAAGAAATGGCGGTCTTTGCTCCGATACATCTGCCGCTGCAAGGCTTGTTGTGAACACAGTAGGTATCAGCAACATTGATGGGAAAAAAAGGGTTGAAATATATCCAAACCCTGCGCAAGATCAAATCACAGTATGCACTGCTACGCCAATTACTTCTCTGATGATATTTGATATTGTAGGTCAAAAGGTACTTGAGCTAAATAATCTATCAAAAACTATAGACATTGATATTTCAAGATTTACAGCCGGAGTTTATTTCATAAAAGCGGATGGCACCTTTGCCGGCAAATTTCTGAAAGAGTAGTACAACAGTACAAGAGTAACTGTGTATGTAAAGAATAACGAAAGCGGAGCAACAGAGCGAAAAGCGGTTGCTCCGCTTTTATGTTTTATCACGTATCCAACCTATAAATAAACTCCTTAATCTCCATTTGCCGGGCGTTGGCGAAACCATGGTCTGTTCCGAATTTTACGAAACCGCATTTTTCGAGCACTTTTTGTGAACCATAATTATCAAAGGCTACACGGCCGTGTATGGGTCGGGCATTTTCCACTTTTAAAAAAGCCCGAAGTGCGTTTGTAGCAATGCCCTGTCCCCAATATTTTCTATCGATCCAGTAGGTGATCTCCGTATCGCCGAACATAATGAACTTCGCAATGCTGCCTACTATTACATTATCAACTTTGATAGTCTGTGTATTATTGGTGGGATCATGTAAAAACTGACTGTATTTTGCAATGTATGCTTCCTGGTCGTGTGAGTCTTTGGCGGTAAAAGCGGCCAGAAAATTCGCTTCATTATCCAACTGAAATTGGAACAAAGTATAAAGGTCGTCTTTAACCGTTTTCGTTAGTGTCAGTGCTTTGTTAGTCATGGCCAATGTGCATCTATATAGCATGGTGATACCCAAATAAAAATACTACATTCCATTTAAACCGATTGGCTATAGACCGGTGAATCGGGCAATTTTTCTGTCTGAACGGGAAGATCATTTTTGGTGATCTGAAATCCCGAAGCATGAGGCAGCGGAATAATACCGCCATTGTAATGTTCAGCCCACACCCTGGTGAATGCAGCACCGTAATAGAGAATGAGTGCGGTATAGAATACAAAAAGCAAAATCA
>CANBQQ010000444.1 GCA_947371715.1 Flavipsychrobacter stenotrophus | reverse complement strand
ATATTCCTGAGCAATATTGCATATGCTTCTAAAGACTATCCTGACGGTGTTAATGTCAATAGCTTGTTGCTTACATTCAATCCTAAGAACGTAACCATGAGCGGATTGAAGGGCCAGTATATGCAGATCAACTTTACGGGTGATGGAAGTATTGACAACCTCCTGGGCTACTACCTGCATAACGAGCCGCTGGTTGCAGCCATGCATTTTACCGCCGATAAGATCAATGTAAATAAATTTATGGGTGCTACATCGGCCAAGCCAGCGACACCTGCCGCTCCAACACCTGTGTTCCTGGTGCCCGATAACCTCGACGTGACCGTGAAGGTGGAAGTAGGGTCAGTAAAATATGATAAGATAGTACTGACTGATGTGAAAGGCGGACTACAAGTGCGCAACCAGGTAGTGGCATTGCAAAATGTATCGGGTAAGGGTATGGATGGTCTGATAACTATGAATGGGTTTTATGGCACAAAAGCCGACAAGAAGAATCCTGACATCCAGTTTGACTACAGCCTTGAGAATATAGATGTACAGAAGGTCTATACATCTGTAGATATGGTGGAAAAGATGATGCCGGCTGCTAAGTATGTGTCGGGTAAGATGAATTCTCACCTGTCTATGACAGGTAAAATGGGTGAAGATATGTCGCCGGATATGAAGTCATTGACCGGCAAAGGCGATATTTTTATGTTGAGTGGTATGCTGAGCGGTTTCCCTGTTACAGATCAGCTGGGAACTAAATTGAATATGCCGCAGCTGAAATCGATGTCATTAAAGGATATGAAGCTATTCTATTCATTTACCAATGGTAGGGTAGTAGTAGAGCCTTATAAGTTTAAGGTGGCTGGTATGGATGCGGAAGTAGCAGGCAGCAACGGGTTTGATCAAACCATTCAATATGGTGTGAATATGGCAGTGCCGACTGCTATGATGGGTTCACAGGGTACAGCTATGGTCAACAACCTGGTAAGCCAGGCCGCAAGTAAGGGTGTAAATATAAAAGTGACCGATAAAGTAAACCTTACAGTCAACATAACAGGAACTGTAAAAGCTCCAAAGATTGAGACTAACCTTAAAAATGTAGCCGGTAGTGCTGTTGATGATGTGAAGAAACAACTACAGGAGGCTGCGCAAAAGAAAATTGACAGCGTAAAACACGTGGTGAAAGACACAGTAAAAGCCATTAAGACACAGGTCATCAACGCTGCCAAAGATGAGCTTAAGAATCAATTTCTGGGTAATAAGGGCGATACATCTAAGAAGTCAAATACTGCCGATGCAGTAAAAAATGCTGCTGATAAGGCAAAGGATGGGTTAAAAGATCTGTTTGGCAGAAAGAAGAAGTAACGAAATAAACGTATTTCAGATAAAATATAAACACCGGATCGGCAACTACATAATTGCAGATCCGGTGTTTTCTTTTGATTATTGTCTTAAACAATCAATCTCCTCTTACCGTACCCGTTACCTTTTTTATTCTATGGGTAAATAATTCCATGAAAGAATCGTAAAGGTATTTATTGGTAGCCTTCTTTAACTTCCTGTCGTAGTTGGGTATGTAACGCCAGTTGTTGTTGACATTGAATACCCATTTCATTAGTCCGCCAAGGTCTTTATTCATAATACACCGGTACACATCTTTTTTATAAAGGCTTATAGTGATGGCCTTGTTTTTGAATTCATCGGGCTGTTTTATAAGCGTAAGATCTTTATTAATTATTTTTCTTACTGCCTCTGAGAAATCATTGCCGGTGAACTTGCCGTAATACATCCATGTGTTCGGGCGTACATCTATTTCTATAAGAAAATGTTCTTTTTTAACCTCATCATACATAAAGACCACGTTGCCAAAACCGTTCAATCCCAACGATCGTCCTGCTTTTATGAGTTCTTGTTCAACTTCTGTATTATGATAAAACAAGCGTTGAGTAGATACCCCGAATTCCTTCATTATAACAGTGGTCTTGGAGTAATTATATACAATAAGCTCTCCATCTTTATAGAGCACTTCGGTATTGATATCATAACCTTTTATCATCTGTTGAATGACCAGGTTGTCCTTATTCTCTATTTTCGCCAGGTGCGCAGTGATATCTTGTTCGTTTTCGCATTTGAATATACCATACCCTCCAGCACTGCTGTTTACCTTCATCAGTGATGGGAAACCTACTTTTTTCCCGATTTCACTTGCAGACATACCTTCTTCATAAACAAGATACGCAGGTGTTTTTATTCCATACTTCGCACATAAATTAGAAAAACCCGCTTTAGATCCCAGTAATTGTCTATTCTCAATTTTTGTAAGTGGCAGCATTTTATAAAATAGCTGTTCATCGGTGATTCTTGCATTAAGCAATTCCAGCACAACGTCTTCACCCGGTATTACCCAGTCATATTGTAGGCCGCCCCTGGTAACCAGTGTTATAAGTTGTTCAACGAATTCATCTTCGTTTTCCGGAGCATTTATCCAATTGTCATAAAAACTGTTTTGTACAGCCCAGGAATTTGCAGCACAGAAGACATCAACTTCACATCCGCCCATTTTTAACAGGGCGGGTATTTCCATTAATGAATCCCAATTTTTATAGGAGATTAGTAAAGCCCGGAACATAGTTTTCGATGGTAGGTGATAGATATAAAAGAGTCCGCAAATTAGCGCAAAATAACATAGCAAAAACTGCCATTATTAGTATTTTAGTAATGCGGGTGTCATATATCACATAGGGTGTTTCCGTGTCTATGTTGCTCCTTGACTAGCAACAATTTTTGTGCTTGAAAATTATTTTTAGGTTATTACTCCACCGCGTTGTTAAATTAGATGACAATGGTGTACATTGTGTAATATTTCACTTTATACCCAAAATTTAATTCCAGATCATGAATGCTGTCGACCCGGTTTTGCCAAAGGTTTTGGTAGTTGAGGATGACCCAACGATACAGTTGATTGTAAGAAGGTCTTTAGAAAAGAGATTCAGCGTTTCTGCTTATACTAATGGCATAGATGCCCTGTCTTTTTTGCAGGAAGGTAATTTGCCAGACATCATCATTGCCGATTTGAACACACCTGAAATGGGCGGACTGGAGTTGATTGAACAACTTAAAGCCAGCGGTTACTTCAGCGCTATACCTGTACTTGTTTTGTCTGGTGAAGAGAGCACTGAGAGTAGGATAAAATGCCTTGATTCAGGTGCTGATGATTACGTTGTAAAACCATTCAATCCCCGTGAGCTGGAAGCGCGTATCAACGCGATCTTAAGAAGGACAGGGAAAATATTGTTAAACTAAAAGTGACTGTGAATAACAATATGCCAGTGAATGAAAACGGTATCATAGCGTTACTGAATGTTGATGAAGCCAACTACGAATTGATCGCTAAGTGTGATTTCGGAGGGGCTAAAT
>CANBQQ010000443.1 GCA_947371715.1 Flavipsychrobacter stenotrophus | reverse complement strand
AACGGATGTATTACATTGACCGTCATAGTATCTGAAGCAGATGGGCAACCAGCGCCTGCTAATACCCCAGTTAATACGTAGGTAGTAGTGTTGGGAGGTGTAACCGTTACTTGCAGGGTATCATATGTTGTAGTGCCCAGCGGCGTCCATGAATAAGTAAGTGATGTATCGCCAAGCCCTGTTATGTGCACACTTTGCCCCTCGCAGATAGTAGTGTCGGGGTTGACAATATGCACGTAAAAACCATCGTATATATTCATTACAGCACTGTCAATAACCACTGGGCCTGTAGCGCCGCAAGTGTATGGAGACAGGATATACAATTTGATCGTTCTAATACCGGTTGCAGGTGTTACTACCAGCGGATTGATGAAGAGCGTAGCAGAGGTTCCACCAGCAGGGATAACAACACTATCGGCTATGGTAGAATAGTCGACTCCATTAGTAGCAGTACCCCCAATTGTGTAGTGAATGCTGAAATTTCCCGCCATTGGGTTAGATATGTTGAACACAAACTGACCCGGAAGGCAACCCCTGATACAGTATTGGCCCCCTGTTGTAGTATCAGCAGAATTCATACCAATAGGATGTACAGAAATGCCGGTAGAAGTAAGGCTTCCCGCCTCAATGAATACACCTGAATCATAAATATGATCAGTACCATCTGCTATTCCTATTTTAAGGTGGTAAGTATCGCATGCGGTTACATGTGCAATTGCCTGTAGCGTAGTAGTCAAGCCATAATAGGTAATAGTAGTACCCGCGGTGTTATTTACATAATAAGGACAGTAAGGTGCACCCGGCCCAACAAGAGAGGTACATATTGCACCTGTAGAGCAGTTTACACTATTGATACACACCGGTATGGTAGTACCAGGTACCAATGCGATATTGGTTGGGGATGCAAACCCCGGTCCTGATATGAAGAAGCCGAAAACATCATTAAAGTTCGAGCAAGTAAAACCGTTATATTCTTCAGATCCAAATACGTAATTGAACTTTACAGTATCACCAGCCGGGCGAAAATCGAACTCCAATATACAACGGTCGAAAGTTGGCTGGCCTGCAAGAGCGGTTAGCTGTGGGTCGCCGGGTGCACCCGTGTTAGTTGATGCAAAAAGAGATTGTGGACCATTAGATCCGGGTGTGCCTGGCGCGGTGAGTACTCTTCCTGAACTCAATACAATTCCACTATCAAAGCTTAATGTAGAAGGTCCTACAAACGTGCCGTTGGAAACAGCAGGGCAAGTAAGTGTAGGTGCTATGATAATGACGCCTGCTCCAACTAATTTATTGGCCAGTGCGGCGGCTGTAGCTGACGGTGTGATAACCAATTGCGCAGATGATGCCAGTGGTTTTAACACCATAACAGCTACCATCAATGCAAAAAGCATGTATATTTTCCTCATAATATTCTATTAATTCCTGTTGAGTGAAAGGGACGAAGCAGTAAAATAGTAACAATTAATTAAATAATAAAATATTCCACATGATTTGGCGCTGTTTTTTTAAAATAATAGCCCTTTTTATTGCATTTAGTTAAAATAATGCCCAAATGAGCCAAATACCCTTTAACAAAACATTAGATGTTTCTCATGTGAACTAGCCCGTTTTTTGCATCTGTAGTTAAAAATACATTCATGAAGCACATTACTGTCTATGCCGTATTAGCTACGGTGTTATGTACGCAGGGTTTTACTTACGCCCAGACTAATCAAAAGTTGAACCTGGAGAAAGCCACGGTTTTTATAAGAGGTGCTGAACTGATCAGCACTGCCAAAGTAACTTTGTCTAAAGGCGAGAACGAATTCCTCTTTACTAATGTGGCAGGTGATGTGAACAACGAAAGCATAGTAGTCAATGCAACTAACGGAACAGTGGTGGAAGGCGTAACGTTTCAGAATAATTACACCGCTACCGATAATGTGTCGCCTAGGGTAAAGGAACTGAAAGACAGCATTGAGCTGATGAATACCCGCCGCCAACCGGTAAGTAACAAAATTGCCACACTCAATGAGCAGATAACTATACTGCAGAGTAACCGCAAGGTGGCCGGCGAGAACACAGGACTATCTGTAGCCGAGCTGCAAAAGATGCTTGATCTTGTAGGCAATAAAATGGAGGGTTACCTGAACCAGAAAAACAAAGAAGAAGATAACCTGAAGAAAATAGATGAGCGCATTGCTGTTCTGAAAAAGCAATTGACCGAAGAACAGGCAAAGGGCTATCAGCCTGGCGGACAACTATTGGTAAAGTTCTATGCAAAAGAGAATACTACCAGCAATATCACCATTACTTATATAGTGCCGAATGCAGGCTGGACACCAACATACGATATATGGGCCGATGACGCCAAGAGCCCCGTAAAGCTTTACTATAAAGCCAACATATACCAGAACAGTGGTGTGAAGTGGAACAATGTGAGCCTTACACTGTCTACGGGTAATCCGCAGGAAGGTATGCAGGCTCCGGTGTTGAGTCCATGGTACGTATCGTTTTATGTGCCAAGGCCGGTGACTATGTACAACCGCACTAATATGGCAACCGCACCAATGGCCGCTTATAACAAGTCGGCTTCTGATGAAACCGGTTCAGCTGGTGCGATGCAGGAGCAGTCATCAATGAACGAATATGTGAGCGTGAATAATGAAGGCATCAACACTACTTTCGACATTGATTTGCCTTACACCATACCTAGCGATGGACAGCAGCACCTGGTAGCCATTAAGAAGTATGAAACCCCTGCTACTTATGAGTATTATGCGGCGCCAAAAGCCGACAAAGACGCATTCTTACTGGCTAAGATCACTAATTGGCAGGAGCTGAATTTGCTGCCCGGAGAAACCAATATTTTCTATGAAGGTACTTACGTAGGTAAGAGCTATATAGATACCCGCAATACTACCGATACCATAAGCCTGTCATTAGGCAGAGATAAGAAGATAGTGGTAAGAAGGGAGCGTGATAAAAAGCTGCGCAGCGTGAAGACAATTGGAAGTAATGTAAGAGAAGAATTTGCTTACAACATTATTGTACGTAACACCCGCAAAGAAGCTGTGACCATAGTGCTGCAAGACCAGATGCCGGTTAGCAATGACAAGGACCTGGTAGTAGAAGACAAGGAAACCGCAGGTGCAGATTACAACGAAACTACTGGTATGCTGAAGTGGCCGGTAACCCTTAAAGCCAATGAAACAAAGACAATAAGATTTGGCTATACCCTGAAGTATCCGAAGGGTAAGACGATACAATAATTTTCTTTAACAAAATATATTTTAGCGGGAACTCGTGTTGGGTTCCCGTTTTTACGTCTATACATAAAAGCAATTTTATGTATCGGATAACCATTAACCTGCTCATTGCAATTGTGTTGTGCACAAGTGGCGTAGTGTATGCCCAAACC
>CANBQQ010000442.1 GCA_947371715.1 Flavipsychrobacter stenotrophus | reverse complement strand
CTACCGGATTATTGGAAGGTGACTATAAAGATGGCAGAAGAACCATTACCTTTAAAGACCTAACCGACGTAAATACCAGAAAACAGGCATTGACACAGGTAATAAAGGACTGGATAAAACTGGTGGACAAATAAATCGGCATAATAATTGCGGCTAATATTAATACATCATTCAAAAACTGCTACCCTATGACATCGATCCGCCGCTTTGCGCTCAGCACAATAATCACAGCATGCGTGCTGTCTGCCTCGGTATATACATCATGCACTAAAGACAAAACAGACAAGTGCAAGACGCTTGTATGCCTGCATGGCGGCACATGTAAAGATGGTGCCTGCTCCTGTCCCACGGGATATTCCGGTGGCACCTGCGCAGATATTGCAATATACGGCACCTGGCACGGACACGACAATTGCAATCCATCGGGCAGCATTGACGTTATTATGACCCTTACCAAATCTACCACCAACGCCAATGAGGTGCTGATCAATAACCCCAACAACTTTGGAACCAGCAACACTATTGTAGGTACGCTGAGCCCCGACAAGCAGCAGGTTAACTATGTAGACCAGGTAGTCAATGCATCTATTAACCCTGATACCCTTACCGGCACCATCTACCTTTCAGACAACTCCAACCTGGGCCATAATTTTTCAGGCAGATCAGGCAGCTTCACTTTTAGCTGTTCAGGAAATTATACCAGATAAACCATTATTAAACTGTTCATCCATCTCTATGAAATTGAAACACCTGTTCCTCCTGCTATTTATGATCATCCCCGCATTGTGTTACGCACAAAAAGATCCATGCAGGAAAATAAACAGATCTATAGACGATAAGGGTACAACTACTTTCAGTAGTCCACAGCTAAAACATGTAAGAGCACTCAAACAATTCAAAGACAATGTATACTTTGGTCTGCTGCTACAGGTAAACGACCTTGCGCCTCATTTCGACGCAGTAGGCGTGGTCATTGAGTTTGAAGACGGAACAACATTAAGGAACGATGAAGTAAAAATAACCTGTAAACAGGAGGCTACCGAGATCTCGGGAGGATACGCATCAGCCCCGTCAGTGGCCCACTCAGGCCAATATGTGCTGCAAGCTTTCTTTCCAATCAAAGAGGAAAATATGGCCCTATTCATCAACAAGAAAATAATTAAGATCCATCTGGCAGGCGCTCCCCAGTCCATCCCCGAAAAAGAAGCAGAGCAAACAAAGGCATATATCGGCTGTCTGAAAGAGGTAAAATCTTAGCCGTTGTTTATCTCTTGCAAAGTATGCTAGTCAAGCAGTCCATTCACACTCAATTCCTCCCGGGTTATATTGTGCTTTGTTGTAAAACTATCCGCCGCATGCACCATCTCGTAACCCGCGTTCATTGTGCTTTTACCACTTTTCACCACCTCGTTTCTTAGATATTCAGACTTTTCGGAGCCACGTGGCTCATTCAACCACAATTTCACATTGTTCAAAAATATATCGCACTGCCGCCAATGCTCCAGCGTGAGTTCCTTTATAGGTAACTCCATATCAACTTCCTTTAGGTATTGCACGGCAATAACATCCCTTGACATTTCACTATTCAAAACACCATTGTAAAAATCAATGGAGTCTTTATATCGCTTAAGACTATCATCTTTCCCGTTCATCTCGTCGCTGACAGCGGCTGTTACAATGGCGCGATAGCATCGCAGAACCGGGTTCATTTTATAAACCGGGTTCTGCACAGCTACATACAGATCAAGGTATGCTTTGTGTTGCGGTGGCTCTGTAACCTCGATTCCGCATTGGGTAAAGAACAGCAGAGTTACAAGCAGGTAAATTACGGATGGCTTCATTATGTGTTACACAGACTGGTTGACTTTATCATTATCAATAGAATCTCTTAGAAAAATCAGCATAAATCCAGAGTATATAAGCATAATTATTTTTACGAATATCCCATTTCTCGTTGAACGTATTAATTGTATTACCTAATGATGCTGCGCTTTTTCGGAGAGCAGGTTTAGGCCAATGAATTGTGTTATGCTCCGACCAGGTCAGGCTGGTATCCATAAAAGCCTTCATCGCATCCAAATAACATAATAAACTATGAAGATGCGAAATGGTCTGTTTTAATGGTGCAATCGCAGTGTCCGTTTCTCGCAGCTGGCTCAAGGTTGTAATCGAGCGTTCAACCTGGCGCCGCAAAGGTTTGTCGCCTTCTGCTATCGAATCCCCGCACTCAATCATTACAGACCATATGAAAGACGAATCCGGCACTATGTCATGAGCCTCCTGCCTATGCATGAAAGTCAATTGCTTTTCATATCGAGCGCCACTGTCACAAACTAGCGCCAGAGCGTCTATAATTGCCTTTTCTTCGTCAATTTTCTCTTGCTTAGATCCTCCGCACCGGGCAAAGAAACACAGTACGAGAAATAAGAAAATTGTGTGCTTTTTCATAGTATAGTTATTGGCTATAAAGGTTATCGCCGGCAAGTCACTAACACAACCAGCCAAATACCGAATTTATCTTGGCTCGACAGGGCGCTCGTAACAATTGTAATACCTTATTTACATCTCATTCATTGAGCCATTAAGCCATTGCGCTATTAAGCCATTAATCAACATGCTTCCGTAGTTTCAGTATCACCATCTTCGATGTTGGTGTATTGCTTTTATCCGCGGTACTGCCTATGGGTACGAGTACGTTGGTCTCGGGAAAATAGGTAGCGGTGCACTGCTCGGGTATACTGAATGGGATAATGATGAACTTGCGGGCTATGCGTTCTACGCCTCCGTGGTTGTTATAAAGGTCAACGATGTCACCATCTTTAAAGCCAAGACGGGTAATGTCTTTCTCATTCATAAAGATCACACGGCGCTCGTTGTATACACCACGGTAACGGTCATCAAGACCGTATATGGTGGTGTTGAATTGGTCATGACTGCGCAGGGTCTGCATCATCAGCTCATCCTCAGCCAGCTCTATTTTGGTAACATCAGAAGTGGTGAAGTTGGCCTTACCATTTCCGGTGGTGAATTTACCTTCCCTTGGTCCGTTTGGCAGGTAGAAGCCACCCAATATTCTTGCGCGCTTGTTGTAGTCGCCAAAACCGGGTATGGTCAGCTCTATATCGTTGCGTATATAATCGTAGTGTTCTGTATACAGCTTCCAGTTGATCTTGCTCCGGTCGCCAAAAGTGGCCATAGCCAGTCGCGCTACTATCATCGGTTCGCCCAACAACTTATCAGATATCGGCTTCAGACTACCCTTCGACATTTGCACCACCCCCATAGAGTTCTCGCAGGTAATGAACTGAGCTTCACCGTTCACCATGTCTATATCGGTATGGCCGCAGCACGGCAGTATCAGTGCTTCCTTGCCATGTATCAGGTGGCTGCGGTTGAGTTTGGT
>CANBQQ010000441.1 GCA_947371715.1 Flavipsychrobacter stenotrophus | reverse complement strand
ATCCTGAACCAGAATAGAAGCGTGACCCGAACTGTAACAACTCAGTACGCTGAGAACAACACAACCACCGTGTTGCAGCAGTACTTTATGCTACAGCTTACGTACACTATCCGCAACTTCAAAGGCCAGATGCCTACATTAGAAGAAGGGCCTGATCATGGCATGCGTGGTCCGGGTGGTCCTGGTGGCTTTGGCCCGGGTCAGTAATGGTTTTCATAACTATGGACACATTCAAGAACGCCTGCTGTCGGTTAAGAACGCATTCTTTATTTGTAAATTTATAGTTAGTTTTCGAATTGCTGGAGTAGTTTTGCAGGGGGAGCAGCGATCATTTTCACGCCATTACCCTATACCATGAAAGACATTCAAAGAGGAGTTGTTGGTGTATTAATTACTGCAATTACTTTTATTACAGCTACTTTGGCCAGTGTCAAAGTTCATTTTGAAAACCCTTTCATTCCGGGTTTTACCATTTCCCTTACTGTTCAGTTGTTACTCACCGTCATTGCAATTGCGGTAATTAGCAAAGAGGTAAATTATAAAATTAATACACCAAAAGGAAAGACCATTATAAAGCCTGTTTTGTTGGCTCTCGTAGTAACTATTGTCGTCAACCTGGTAATGACTGGCGTCACCAAACTAATGGGCAAACCAATTGAAACGCCTGCTGCATTGGCCAAATTGAAACCACTACAGGTGTTGCTTTTTGTCTTTTTCTACGCCAGTATTGCTGAAGAATTTTTATTCAGGGGATTTCTTCTGAATTATTTAAGGCCATTAAGCAAACACGGAATGCAGCTCTTTAAAAGGAGAATCTCGTTACCAGTGATAATAAGTGCCGTTGCGTTTGGTGCAGCCCACCTTGTTATATTGACAACCGGTGCGGGTGATATGTTTGTAGTGAGGATCGTTATCTTCACCACCTTGTTGGGCGCTATTGCAGGTTACTACCAGGAGAAATATGATAACCACGCTTACGCTATCATAGTCCACATGACTGGTAATTCATTGGCAGTGATCGCGTCGCTGGCAATGGTTTAGATATTACTAATAATATTCTACTAATACGCACTTGAAATTACTGCTCTAACCACAGACAACTCCGGTAAACATATCGTGTTGATTTTGCTAGGTAGTTGGTTGTACTGTTGGAAGGAAAATTTCAGCCGGTAAATGGAAGTATTCTTTTAATTTCTGCGCCATTTTAAGTGTTATTTCTCTTCGTCCGGATAGGATTGACGAAACATGCCCCTTAGTACCTATGAATGGTTCCAGATCTTTAGCCTTTATGCCGCGTTCTTCCATTTTTAGTTTTATCACGTCTATAGGGTCTAATATAGGCAGATGGATATGTTTCTCTTCATAGTCTTTAACGAGCAGCAATAGTAAAGCCAATTCATCTGCTTCTTCTGAACCATCATTGGCGTCAAAGATGTCCATAGTTCTCAATATGGCTGCATTGTATTCTTTTTCGGTTTTTAATATATTCCAGTTCATTTGATTTACAATTTATACTTCAGTATGGCTGTATCGAATTTTACTGATGCTGCGTCTATTTTGTCATATTCTCTATGTGTGCCAAACCAAATAATATATGCCGCTAATTGTTTGAAATTTAGCGCCACAATAAGTCTATAGTCATTGCCTTTAATGTTGAATATAACTCTGTTATTGGCAACTATACTGGCATTGCCGTAAACCGATTTCAACTCATTAAACGTGTGAAATTCTTGTTTGCTGAATTCATTGTACCATGTCAACAATGCCGTTCTGGCAATCGGATATTCATCGATGTAAAACAATACTGCCCGCTTAACAACAATATTCATTGGGTAAAGGTATGAAAATAGTTTTCAAAATGAAAACTATTAATCGACATAATAAAATGAATTAACAATAATAGACTAAGCAGGGCATACTTCTCAATTACCGTACCCATCCAAACACCCCTTGGCCAATAAAAACACGGCAAGTAGGAGCAGAATGAGCGAGAGTATGGTTCGGAATATGCGGTTGGGTTTCATTGCGGACAATTAATTGATCATTACCCAGCTAAAGCCAAAGCGAAGCATGAAATTCTGCGTAGCATACACTGGGGTGTTGCTAAGGGCATTGCCATAGAAATTAGTCACTTGTGGTGCCACGAACAATATGGCATTCTTAGCAAACAATTGCTGCACCTGGTCGGCCATTATAAAGGCACGGAAGTGTTTTACACGGAAATTGAGGAAAGCACTCAACTCAGGAATATTAGTAACATAGGTCTTATCCTGATAGTAAAAACGGTTCAGTTGGGCATCATAACCAGCCGGGTGGTAGCTGGTATTGTAGCGCACTTCCACACCAGTTGCTATCTTCAGTGCTCTTTTGAACATGGCCCGCTCGTAAGATGCACTATGTCTGCCCATTAGCTGCGGTACATTAATAGGTGCATTTTCTACCGATTGCTGATAGATCAGTTCATTGTCCAAATAGAAGTTACCCAGTTTAAACACCTTGCGCACCCATGCCTGACTTACATTGAACGCAATGTTGTATTGTGCCGGAGTTCTATTGGCATCCAGGTAAATGTAATTGTTGATCAGGTAGTTTCTTACCCCACCAGCAAAGTTGAACTTACGGCTTTCTATGGTTGCATACACGTTGGTAATACTCTCATCATTAAATGAGTATTCATGCTGCACATATCTGTTCTCGTAACTGGAATAACTGTAAGGAGATGAACCAAGCTGCTGCTTAAACCCTGCTACGAATCCAAATGTATTGTTCTTGAAGTCGCGACCTATCATGGCGTTCAGGTTGAAGTTGCCAGCATAGTCGCCGGTTGCAAATAGGGTAGCATTAGCACCATATCCCCACTGTCCTTCTTTTAGTGCTTCTTTCTTTATCTCTCCGGTCAGGTAGTTACTTACCGTCTTGCTGCGGTCCAGATCAACCTGAAAGGCGGGTGTTACTATAAATTCGTCATAACGGTTTCCTGCCCCTACGCTAAATTGCAGCGGGTTGGCAGCCTTTCCTATAAAACCATTCAGCATTATCTTGTTATCTACCCAAAACCATTTCTGCTGCGTTACTACAGAGTCGCTGCCATTAATGTAGTAGGGTGTGCCCGTATGCGCAAATGCTACATTGAATAGCGACGTATATCTTACTGAATCAGGTGAAAGGTCTTTGTAAAGGTGCTTTTCAGTGCTCATTTCCAGCTTATGTGTAATGCTGAATCGCGGAGTGAGCTTGTAACTATACTGGGTAGAGTCGGCATTGTAAGTAGTGTCTATTGGTCCCCAGGTATAGCTGTGTTGCAATACTATACCAAAGTCGCGCTGCATATTGCTGATGGTAGATCGGGTAGTGCTGTATGCAGTATTCTGGTAAGCAACGTCAACTGTCTTACGGTCTACATAG
>CANBQQ010000440.1 GCA_947371715.1 Flavipsychrobacter stenotrophus | reverse complement strand
TGCAGTGCATCTATCATTTCCTGTATGTTGCCATTCATGAAATCATCAAGGTTGTAGATCGTCATATTGATACGGTGATCCGTAACACGTCCCTGCGGATAGTTATAAGTACGCACCTTGGCAGAGCGGTCTCCGCTGCTTACAAGGCTCTTACGCCTTTTAGATATCTCATCTTCCTGCTTGCGCACCTGCTCTTCATATAGCCGTGTACGCATCATATTGGTAGCCTTCTCACGGTTACCGAGCTGAGAACGTTCTGTTTGGCAGGTAATTACCGTGCCGGTTGGTACGTGGGTCAATATAACCTTGGTTTCCACCTTATTTACGTTCTGTCCACCCGCACCCCCGCTTCGTGCGGTTTCCATCTTCAGGTCGCTGTCTTTCAGTTCAAAGTCTATTTCTTCCGCTTCAGGCATCACAGCCACTGTTGCCGCCGATGTATGTACACGGCCACTGGCCTCAGTATCCGGTACGCGCTGCACACGATGTACACCACTCTCAAATTTCATGATGCCGTATACATCTTCACCTACTACTTCCAGCTGCACTTCTTTGTATCCACCGGCGCTACCTTCCGTTTCAGTAACCAATGATACTTTCCAGCCCCTGCGTTCGCAATAGCGCATATACATACGCATAAGGTCGCCGGCAAATAAGCTGGCTTCGTCACCACCGGTACCTGCACGTATTTCCAGTATCGCGTTCTTTTCATCCTGCGGATCTTTTGGTATCAGCAGCTTGCGTATCTCGTCCTCCAGTTCTTCCTTCTGTACTTCCAGTGTTTCCAGGTCATCTTTGGCCATGGTACGGAGGTCGTCATCGCTTTCGGTCTCCAGTACTTCACGTGCAAAGGCAATACTGTCAAGGCAGTTCTTGTATTTTTTGTTCACAGCTACAATGCCTTCCAGCTTGCGGTATTCTTTACTTACCTGCGAGAATCGCTTGTTGTCTGTAACTATCTCAGGGTTGGTAAGCGCTACACCCAGGTCGTTAAACCTGGCCTCTATCGCTTCCGTCTTTTCTATAATTGAGCTCATCGGGTATTCAAATAAAAAAATAACACCTTATAAAAATACAGATGTACCTCACCCGTATTTTTATAAAGTGTGCAAAGTTACTTTTTAAATGCTATATAATCTTATTTTGTTTTTTGAATATGTGAGAGAAGGGAAGTAAAAACTTAAAAGTAAAAAGTCATCTATTTATAAATAACTCTTTGCGCTCTCTTAGAAGAGGGTCTCTGCGTTTCTTTGCGAAAATTCTTTGCGCTCTTTGCGTGCAATACGTGTCCCAACCGCTCAATTCAACTTCATCCTATGCGGATTTGCCTGGTTGGTGATCCTTTCCAGGCATATGCCATTACGTTCGCTCATACTTATTGCCTGGGCAAACTGGCAGAAGGGCTCTTGTCTTATGTATTGTTCAAAACCTTCGCACATAAATTCTGCATCGCCCTGCTGGGTAATGATGGTCCACTTTAACCCATGTTTCGTCTGTTCCTGCTCTATGTCTTCTATCTCTATGGGGTCCTGCATAGTCGCATCAAACTCAAACCTGAAGTTCTTTATCTTCTTGAATACTAGCGTTGCCGGTGCCACCCAGTAGGTAAATGGAAAGCCTTGCATCTCGGGCTCATTCCACTGAAGGATATAGTCAATATCCATTTCCAGGTCTTCAGTAAGGCGCACTTTATAGATAGTGCAATCATGCCAGATCATATTGTCAAAGTCGGCATCGCTGAATATTTTCTTGGTCAAATTGTAGCTCATAGGCCAGCTGTGTTTACGAGAGGTAGATAGGCAATAGTGTTTTATCAACTACAATTTAAGTAAAAAACACCATAATTTACTCGTTATCAGCATTATTTCTGTTCATCAATTGCCTGATTCCGGCTACCGAAACAAACCTGAAAATAAACATAAAGAGTAAACAGCTGATAAAGAATACACTAGCTTGAATTAGCCACATAGCCGGTAACCAGGTAATTATTCCGTAAGCTAGCCCCACTACTATAACCAGGTAGCCAAGCAGGGCCATTATCCATTTCACATTCGTTTGCAGTTTCAACACCTTGGTACAGGCAATTACAAAGGCTATGGCCAGTGAAGATTGTGTAATGAATGACGTGATAGCACCACCTGTAGCACTAAAGTGAGGAATAAGATAGAAGTTGAGCGACAGGTTAACGACCACACCGCCAAAAGCTATGTAGTTGAGTATTTTAAGATCGCCGTTCGCGGTAAGCAGGGTGCTGTAGATATACATGAGGCACCATGCCGGGAAGCTGGCGATCAGCCAGGAGAAGACCATTCTGTATTCATGTAAATTGCTCTCGTTGGCTCCTTTGTAAAGGAGGTTCATAATATCACCGCTAAAGAATATCCCCGCTGCAGCCACAACAAAAGATAATGGCAATAGTAGGTTAGCGCACAGCTTTACTATTGGCTGCACATCTTGTTTATTTGACAGCATACGGCCATACATAGGGAGTAACATGGTGGCAAACATCAGCCCTAGAATATTCACCATATCCAGCAGGCGGAAGGCCGATGCCCATATATCTGCCTGTGTCTTGCCATCAGCGCACATACGCTCTATCATCATAGCATCTGCACGGTTGTAGATACTCATCTGGAAGATAAGAATAGCATAGGGCAGGCTCTGCCTGATGATACTCATCACCGTTGGCAGGTGAAAGGAGAACTTCAGCTTTACTTTAGAAATACGGCGCAGTACCAAATAAGCTATTACTGCGGTAATAAAGTAACATGCCGCCTGTGTGATCACAAACCACTCTATCTTAAAGTTATGTGCTGTAGGTGGGTAAATGAGCAGAAATCCGCAGATCAACACCATCATCAGCCTGTCGGTAATAGAAAGTATGCCGTCTGTTTTAAATCGGTGTAGTGCGGCTATGTTGCTGCGTATAAATGCCAGCAGCGATGTCAGTGACTGAAACAGCAATATACCCAGTAGCAGGTTCAGCTCCCATCCTCTATATCCGAGTAGCCAGCCCCATCCATATCCCAGCAGCATATACAAGCCCATCAGCACCAGCCTGGCCGATAACATTGCCGGAAACACTGTGGGTAACTGGTCTGGATCTCTGGCTATAGTGCGGCTGTTATAACTGGTAATACCAAAGTCAAGTACTATCTGGAAGATGATACCCAGACTCAGCAACGCCTGGTAAGTACCATAGTCGCCATGCGGTACTCTGTTTTGTACAACTCTATCTATAAAGAACACCCATACCGGCTTTACCAGTATGTTTATCGCAACTATAAAAATGATGTTCTTAACGAAGAAACGGCGCATGCGGGGCAAAAATAATGTGAAAATGTGACTAATAAGGGAATGTGAAAATTAATGCCCCAATGCCTGATGAATCAAATCGTAGGGGTAATC
>CANBQQ010000439.1 GCA_947371715.1 Flavipsychrobacter stenotrophus | reverse complement strand
GGGAAGTTATTGTCGTAGATGAATGTAGCACCAATAGTGGCATTCATGTACTTCGTTATCCTGAAGTCAAGCAGGTTATCAAACAAGATGGCTATGTTGCCCGGGTTGTCTTTCTTCACCACATTGCCCAACGTGTCTTTGCTATCCTTAGCCAGGTAGTTGCTATACAAGTCAAGACGCGTCTTGTAGCGTATATTCTTAGATAATTTAGTGAGATATCTGCCAGATATGTACGCACCAAATTCATATTTCATGGTCTTGCCATAGTCTATACCAAAAGCGCCCTGTGGCCTCAGGCTGGTGAAGTATTTATCGGCAACTGTAAGCCTGCCGGCTATAGGAGATACGAACAAGCTGATGTCGCTTCCTTCCCTGTATTCCACCCCTGCTGCCAGTGTGAAGTATGCCGGTGAGAAGAATTTAGAAGTAGGCGGGTGATGCTGCCAGTCGGCAACGGTATAGTCATAACCTTCTGTTATCTGAGACTTAAAGTTGAATAACCCCGAGAAATAGAAGTTGCCCGTGGTGTCTATACGTCTGCCATACTTACTGGTGAAGTCAATACGGTCGTCCGTTTTACGGGGAATGAACGACGTGGAATAATTATAGTTAAGACCATAAGAAAGATCCAGATTGTTGCTCCAAATTTCCCTGTGTGCCAGGTGGTCCAGGTGTCCGCTGAATATGCCATTCACATTGAATGATGCCAACTCACCGCCCGCAGCCCAGTTATGCAGAAAGCCTTCGTTCATACCCAATGTTACGAACCCGCCATATACCCAGGCTACTGTGTCTTTGTTGGTTGTGGCCAGCGATTTCTTTACTTCATCAGCTTTGTTTAGCTGTGCTTGTGCGGTGTAAACAGTTAGCCCCATTGCTACTGTAGTTAATACTCTCTTCATAAAAGGTGTGTGTGATATATGTGTGTGTTATTTACTCTTTGGTCTGTAGTGTGCGCCATCCAGAAACTTCGCCGCATCGATACGTGTGTCCAGTAGCTCTTTTAAAGATACTTTAGGGTTCTGTGTCATGTAGGCATCCACTATCCTATAGCCCATCCATGTGCCTACATTGCCGGGAGTAGGGTTGCCGGGGTCTGTTGGTGAACCTATACCTCTTGCAAACGGTCCATCTGTAACATAGGTCCTTGTTTCCATTTCCTTCTTGCTGTAGAGCAGGTTGTTTTGCACAAAGAAGTTATACAACTCAGCCTCATTGCGCTCGCAAAACTGCACCTGCACACCGGTGAATCCAAACAATACAGAGTCCGGAGTGTTAGGTAATATTTTATGCAGGAAATACTGCTCCTTACCGCACTGTATCATCATGTCCAACAGGGTCTTGTCATCTGCGTCAAACTGGTGTATGGTCAGGTAATGATCGCGGAAATGAGCTACCGGAATATAATTCTTACGAAGATGTGGTGCCATATAAGTAGGCACTCCTACAGATACATAATACGGCATCTGTGGACCCAGGAACATGTCAAGGCATATGCAGGCCAGGGTAGGGTCAACTGAGAATACCGGTGTCTTAGCAAACAGGTTGCGGTTGATGTACATGATACGTGGCACCTTTGTTTCCGGCAGATAGCTCTTCATCAGCTGGTAGCCTTTGGTTAGTTCGGCATCTGTTTCCTTGGTGTCAGGGAAGTTTTTCCTTATGGTGTCCTGCAGGTGCACAAAGTCATGGTAGGTAAGGTATTCATGCACGCCCTCTCTTATGCCAATGTTGGTGTCGGTATAGTTGCCACGCACATTATAGGGCATTACTGTGTCCAGGAAGAAGTTCAGAAAGTCGGGGTATTTCTTACTCAGTTGTGTCAGCCCGTCTGCTATATGATTGGTGTCAATAGCATACATGTCCAGGTCAAAGCGGTAGGTCTGCAGGTTGATCTTTACATTGCTAACGTCTGGTGCTTTAGAATTATTATCACCACAGCTGCCCAGCAGGAACAGCACTATGAGCAAAGGAAGTACAGAGAGCTTTTTGATCATACAGTAATGATTTTAGAGGCGGTTATTTATTAAAAAAGATTTGACAATCCCGCACTTGCGGGATTGTCAAATCCAACTATTCATTTTAATCAGATCGTCAATTACCTTCTGCCCATCATTGGCATACCCGGCATGCCTGGCCCGCCCATGCCCTTGAATTTGTTCATCTGAGACATCATCTGCTTCATCTGTTCAAACTGCTTCATAAAGGCATTCACTTCATTCACATCCTTACCGCTGCCCTTAGCTATACGCTTACGGCGGCTGGTATCAATGATGTCTGGATTGCTGCGCTCTTCTGGGGTCATAGAGTTGATCATAGCCTCAATGCCCTTAAATGCATCATCAGATATATCTATGTCCTTAATTGCCTTACCTACACCCGGTATCATCGCCAACAGATCTTTGATGTTACCCATCTTTTTGATCTGGTTCAGCTGCTCTTTAAAATCTTCAAAGTCAAACTTGTTGGCGCGTATTTTCTTTTCCAGTTTCTTAGCCTGTACTTCGTCATACTGTGCCTGTGCGCGCTCCACAAGGGTAGTGATATCACCCATGCCCAGGATACGCTGTGCCATACGCTCAGGGTAGAACACATCAAGCGTATCCAGCTTCTCACCCATGCTCACAAACTTAATGGGCTTATCTACCACATAGCGGATAGATAATGCAGCGCCACCACGTGTATCACCATCCAGCTTGGTCAGTACCACACCGGTAAAGTCAAGCCGGTCGTTAAATGCTTTGGCAGTATTCACCGCATCCTGGCCCGTCATTGAGTCAACAACGAACAAGATCTCCTGCGGGTTGATGGCAGCCTTGATATCAGCAACTTCACGCATCATCGCTTCATCTACAGCCAGACGGCCCGCAGTATCCACAATGATAACATTATTACCATTGGCCTTAGCATGTGCTATGGCGTTCTGCACTATTGAAACCGCATTCTTATTTTCAGGCTCTGCGAATACAGGCACCTTTACCTGCTCTCCCAATACCTGCAACTGGTCCATCGCCGCCGGGCGATAGATGTCGGCAGCAACCAGCAACGGACGCAGGCTCTTCTTATTCTTCAGGAAGTTGGCCAGTTTGCCCGAGAAGGTTGTCTTACCCGATCCCTGCAGACCCGCGATCAATATAATTGTAGGCTTGGTAGAAAAGTCTAGTTCCACTTCCTTGCCTCCCATCAGCTCAGCAAGTTCGTCTTTCACGATCTTTACCATCAGCTGGCCCGGACTTACCGAAGTAATTACCTTTTCACCTGTAGCTTTTTCCTTTACCTTATCAGTAAATTCCTTAGCTATCTTATAGTTAACGTCGGCATCAACCAGTGCACGGCGTATTTCTTTGACCGTCGTCGCAATGTTGATCTCATTGATCCTTCCTTCACCCTTAAGTTGCTTTATGGCGGA
>CANBQQ010000438.1 GCA_947371715.1 Flavipsychrobacter stenotrophus | reverse complement strand
GCGGTGAACTGTCCGTTCTGATACTTCAGGTCATTTACCGGTCTTGCCTCGTCTACCTTAGTGCCTGCGGGTATGATCTCGTAAAGCACAGTTACGGTATGACCAGATCCCATATCCCCCGCATCTTTCTTATCATCTTTAAAATCCTCTGTGTTCAGCAGCCTGTTCTCATAGCCTATTAACCTGTAGCCCTGCACCAGTGTGGGATTGAATTCTATCTGGCACTTTACGTCTTTGGCAATTGTAAAAATGGTTCCGCCAAACTCGCTTACCAGTGTTTTCTTTCCCTCATCAAGGTTATCTATATAATTGTAGTTGCCATTGCCCTTGTCGGCAAGCACTTCCATCTTGCTGTCTTTATAGTTGCCCATGCCAAAGCCCAGGCAGGTAAGGAATACGCCACTTTCACGTTCCTTAACTATCAGCTCTTCCAGTTCATTATCGCTGCTTACGCCTACGTTAAAGTCGCCATCAGTGCAGAGTATAACTCTGTTATTGCCACCTTTGATGAAGTTGCCCAGGGCCACATTATAAGCCAGTTTTATACCCGCACCACCTGCTGTTGATCCGCCCGCCTGAAGTGCGTCAATAGCATGCTTGATCGTATTTTTATTATTACCTGTGGTAGCCGGCAGCGCCAGTCCGGCATTACCTGCATACACCACTATAGATACTTTATCATTCTCTCTCAGCTTATCTACCAATAACTTTAATGATTCCTGTAGCAATGGTAGTTTGTTGGGCTCCATCATTGAGCCCGATACGTCTATTAGGAACACAAGGTTTGATGCCGGTAAATTATCAGTACTGATCGTTTTTGCCTGTAGGCCTATGTGCAGCAGCAGGTGATCTTTCTGCCACGGACAAGTAGTAAGTTGTGTCTCCATTGCTACAGGGTCATTGCCGGTAGGTTGGGGGTAATTGTAATCAAAGTAATTGATCATTTCTTCCACCCTTACCGCATCAGCCGGCGGCTTTTGTTTGCCCTGAATGAACCTGCGGATATTGGTATAGGAAGCTCTATCCACATCTACCGACATAGTAGATACAGGCGTGCTCTTTACCATGATAAAATCGTTAGCGGGCATCTTTTTATAGCTCTCGTTACTAGGATTGAAATAAATTGGAGGGGGAGGTGCAGAGAAATTTTCGCTTTTTGAATAAGAGGGTGCCGCTGAATAGCCATAGTCAAAAGACCTGACAGTACTATGCGTGTACTTATCCACCAGAGGTCTTTTATATTCTTTTATCACTACCTCCTTCAATGTTGTTGAAGGAGCCAAGGTGATATTCAAGCCGGTTTTTTCATTAGGAGAAACGATCACCTTGGTCACAGTGGTGGGCTTATAACCAACATAGGTCACCGTTACATCATAGTACCCCGGGTCTAGAGGTTTTATGCTATACTTTCCGTCAAAGTCAGTGACCGTAGATCCTTTCAGTACACCACCTTGTTTGGCGATTACCGTAGCGTTCACCAATGGCTCTTTCTTATTGTCTGTTACTGTTCCCAGTATCTCTTGTGCAAAACTGCTGATTGAAAAGGTAACTAACAGCAGAAGCAACGTTATTGTAGTTTTCATATGCATGTGTTTAATAAGAAGACGTAATAACAACTGCTCTCCATAGCGGCTATTTTGTATTTAACATTTCTATAGCAATGATCCTGAATGTTATATGTTTTCATTAAATGCTGAATTAATAGAATTTCTCTTTTTGATTTTTCACTAACTCCTTGTCAGATGAATAAACACTAAATTGCACAGAGGAGAAAACTATGTCAGCAACTAATGCGCCGCTTGCAGAGCGGGTAAGGCCACAAACACTCAATGATTTTATAGGGCAGGATCACCTGGTAGGAAAGGGTAAGGTACTGGAGCAGATTGTGCATGGTGGTAAGGGCCATTCTATTATTTTCTGGGGGCCGCCGGGAGTAGGGAAGACCACACTGGCGCAGATCATTGCCCATTCCCTCAACATGCCTTTCTTCACCCTAAGCGCCATAGATAGTGGGGTAAAAGATGTGCGCGCGGTCATAGAGCTGGCCCGCAAAGCCGGGCATGCTTTGTTGTTTATAGACGAGATACATCGCTTCAATAAAGCGCAGCAGGATTCACTCTTGGGTGCTGTAGAGAAAGGCATAATAACGCTTATTGGTGCCACCACCGAAAATCCGTCCTTCGAGGTCATAGGTGCGTTGCTCAGTCGCTGTCAGGTATATGTGCTAAAAGCGCTGAACGAAGACAATATGATGGAGCTGGTTAATCAGGCCATGGTCAAAGATAAGTGGCTTGCAGATCAGCATATCCGTATCGATGAGTGGGAAGCACTCATACAATTGAGTGGCGGTGATGCCCGCCGTTTACTGAACCTTACTGAGCTTATTGCAGCGTCATTGCCCGATGGCGACCGAGTGTTTACCAATGCCCGTGTACAGGATATTGTGCAAAAGAAAATGGCACTTTACGATAAGTCGGGAGAGCAACATTATGATATTATTTCGGCCTTTATTAAGTCATTACGTGGTAGTGATCCCAATGCCGCGGTCTATTACCTTGCCCGTATGATAGAGGGCGGGGAAGACCCTAAATTCATAGCCCGCCGTATGATCATTTTAGCGAGTGAAGATATAGGTAATGCCAACCCCAATGCATTGCTGCTGGCTACAAGTTGCTTTCAGGCGGTAGAGATGATCGGTTATCCTGAGTGTAGAATTATATTGTCTCAGTGCGCTACCTACTTGGCTTCATCGGCAAAGAGCAATGCCTCATATATGGCTATCAACAAAGCTCAGCAATTGGTCAGTCAAACCGGTGACCTGTCCGTGCCGCTGCACATTCGCAATGCACCTACCGGATTGATGAAGAAACTTGACTACGGCAAGGGTTACGAATATGCGCACGATCACCCGGGTAACTTTGTACAGCAGGAGTTCCTTCCTGCTGAAATAGCGGGCGTAAAACTCTATGATCCGGCTGATAATGCCGCCGAATCCCGCATGCGCGACTATCTCCGCAATTGCTGGAAGGATAAGTATGGGTATTAAGAACGCAATATCGTTGGGCGTAGACTCTGTCTACGTCCGAGCGGTCGCCGGTCTCTGACCGGCACATCGGGCCGGTTCTCTTTGAGACAATTTAACCACTATTCTACCTATTCTTAAATTCTGGTCTGTCATGGTGAGCTTTTCACCGAACCATGATTCAGACGTCACTTTGCCTGCATCCACCTACAATTCCCCTCCATCTACCGATAACCATGATCGGCCATCTACGCTTATTCACTTTCTTTGTATTCCAATTCTAACACATGTCCATTTTACAGCCATCTAAGAAGATCGGTAATACCTACCAGAATCCCATACCAACCATACAAACAGACGGCGGATTTCTGCCCATTCTCTGGAAGTACATTACCTCAAAAGA
>CANBQQ010000437.1 GCA_947371715.1 Flavipsychrobacter stenotrophus | reverse complement strand
TTGAAAAAACTGAATTTTTCTGCACCTCGTGCGCTAATTGCATTATCTTCAAGGAAACTGACAACTGGCCGGTAGTCTTTAAGGCTCGTATCGCTTAATAGTATCCTATTGCCATTTGTCATGTAGAGCATGATTCCTTCATCATAGTTTGTTCTTCTGCGAATGCGTGTTGTCGTATATCCGTCCATTTCATCTACAGAAATGGATTCAGTTTTCTTAAATAGGTATGTTATTGTTAGTTTATTACTTGTATTGTCTATGCTGATGCCTGTTGTGAGTGAATACATCCGAATGCCAAGGGCTGTTATAGTAGTTAATAAAACAACACAGAAAGCTATCATTACCGTTGTTATGTAGTCTAGTTGCCCGAGTGAAGTATGGAAATCATCGCTAATGATATTTATCAATAAACCTATGTAAAAAACTATTCCAAATGCGCTACCCCAGAGCTCAATTTTATTAGGACCAATTTTCATTTTTCAGAGATCAGACGGTAAGATAATTGTTTAGTAGAACATCTCCTGAAGTACTATGCCAACAAGTTAAGGCGCTAATCCCATGTCATGATGCCAAAGGTATCAGATGTTTATAGCAAAATTCGATACAAATTGGGAATCGATGCCGAAGGTATCGAATGTCTGGTTAAGCAAAATTCGTTTAACTTAATGCACGTTGCTCTGACGATACTGGCATTATAACAGCCTCAATTACTTCGCACCCAACATAGAGATCAACTTCTCATCTCTGTGGTACACGTCTCTTACAAAATTGATGTGCTTTCCTGTTGTGTCTTCAAACGCGGTAAGGTAGGCAATATGCACAGGTATCTTGTTAGATAATACTCTCCATTGCGTCTTATGGGTGCTGATAATAGTGTCCAGTTTACCTTGCGTAAATTCCTTTTTCTCTATTTGCGAGAGAATGAATACCGCCATTTCCTGTGGTTGTTGCAGCCTTATACAGCCTGAGCTCAAGGCACGGTCGCGCTTCACAAAATCCTCGCGGTGCGGTGTGTCATGCAGGTATATATCCCATGGATTAGGCAGGTTGAACTTCACATAGCCCAACGAATTATCATCGCCTGGCGCTTGCTTATAAGCGTAGCGCTTATAGTTCTTCGCATTTATTTTGCTCACGTTCACAAGGTTCCCCTTTTGATCATAAGCCTTCAGGCCTTTTTTCTTCATGTATTCATTACCGCTTTTCTGTATACCGGGCAATACGTCTTGCTTCAGAATAGTTGAGGGTACGCCCCATGGTGGGTTCAACACCACGTTAGACATTACAGCATATAGCGAAGGCGTTTGCCTTACAGGCTTGCCCACCACCACACGCATGTGCATAGCGTTGGTGCCATTCTGCCTGAAGAAGAGCTGCATCAGCGGCACATTCACTATAATGTACATGTTGCCAAAGTCTTTCTGCATCCACCTGATACGTTCCAGGTTAGCAGCAATTTTAGGTAGCAATGAGTCGGGACTCGTTGTCAGGTACCTCATGGTGGTACTATCGGTCTTACCCGTTGGCTTTATACCCATATAATTCTGGTAAGCCATTAGCAATTGTGCCCATTCACTCACACTATCATTAGGCTCAGTGCTAATCCAGGATGCTTCCTTATTAATGATTGCTGCTATGTTAGCCTTAGCGGTGCTATCCATATTCTTCACTCCTTCCAGCGATACCGCTGCTGCACGTAGCTCAGAGTCTGCAGATAATGTCCAGAGTTGTTTGTATTCATTGCGCAGTAATTGGTAGGTAGGTACTGTACTCTTAAATTCATCCAGTGAGTTATACTTTACCTGCATGTCTGTTAACAGCATTGGTGCGTTCCATGTAGAGTCGTTCACATGAAACCAAAGCGAGTCTACTTTCTTAGGTACTATGCGACCTATAAGCAGGTCTTTAGCTACTGCCAGGTAGCTGCGGGTAAGTGATGTGTCGAATGCAATAGCCTGGTCAACAGTGGTTTCTTTCTTACCCAGTTTCTCTTTTAGTTGGGTCAGTTGCGTATAGCCGTATTGTTCAGGATCAAGCCCGTCCCATTTTACTTCTGCCAGTTCAGTAAGAAAGCGTTCTGCGGCTTCATCGGCTTTGTAGCCATGCGATAGCCATATTGGGTTATAGTCGTTTTGAAAATAAGCATATCGCATGTCTGCGGCCGCATTCCTTATTTTCTTAGGTGCGGCAGTATCGCCTGCCGGCATTACAGTTTCCATTTTCTCTATGAAGTCATCATAAGAGAAGCCGGTGGAAACTGCGTTCTTTTTGTGTTTTACCTTGTTTTTGCACGAATAAGTGCCGAATAGAATAGTAAGAAGGGCTAATAAAGCAATACTCTTTTTGACCACGGGGTGTATATCAGACATATTATGCAGTAATCACTGCCATTTTTAATAATAATTGTAGCAAAAACTATACCAACTGCAAAGTTGCTAAATGCTCAGTTCCTTCATAGGGTCCCAGAATACCTTTTCAAAATCCTGTACCTGGTCATCTTTCACTTTCACCCCTTCTTTCTCCAGCAACTCCTGCATCTTTTCAGGTGGGGAAAAGTGATGTTTGCCTGTGAGTAATCCCTTACTGTTTACCACACGGTGAGCCGGTACTTTGGGCGTCACACCATGGGCATGGTTCATTGCATATCCCACCATTCTAGCACCCGTAGCAGCACCGATTGCCGCCGCCACAGCGCCGTAGTTGGTTACACGTCCTTTGGGTATCAGGCGCACCACCTCAAAAATAACCTCATAGATGTTCTCCTTATCTTTGATCAGCGTTTTCATTGGCGTTGCGGTTGTTCAGGAGTTGTGTGCGTTTTGGTTCAGGTACTTTCTCATAGTCAAACGGACAATTGAGGCATCCATTACCGCAACAGTATCCTCGTTCCGAAAGGTACAAAGCAGTCATTACCAGCCTTCCGTCAGGCAATATATAATAATCTCTATTCTCCTTCAACTATGTCGTCTTCTGGTTCATCCTTACTAAACCGGCCGGTCAATACTATTGGGGTTGGGGGTAGGGTGAACGATACATAATAAATGGTTCGATTGTCCAACAAGTGCATCTTTTCATAAAATGTCTGGATAGCCAGTGGCCCTTTCACCATATTCTTGCCATATATGTCTGCTATGTTCTCTACAATGGTGCAGCCTGTTTCAGCTATTGTTTCCAGCGTAAAGTCATACAGCACTTTTGAATCTGTTTTCAGGTTAATGATACTGCCCGGCTTCAATATCCGCTGATAGTACGACAGGAAGCGCGCATGCGTTAGCCTGTTCTTCTCCTTCCCTTTTTTCAGAAAGGGGTCAGCAAACACTATCCATATCTCACCTACCTCGTTTTCGCCAAAGTAGTCATTGATCTTGCCTATGTGCGTACGCAAAAAGGCCACATTGTCCAGCCCCTCTGTAAGCGCTATTTTGGCACCGTTGTGTAT
>CANBQQ010000436.1 GCA_947371715.1 Flavipsychrobacter stenotrophus | reverse complement strand
TTTGATGCGGAATTCATCTTCGACACAGTAAGCAGATCAGCAGCATTTAAGTCATACATAACATCAGTCGCCAATAGTCAGAAGGTGGACATTAATATATTCGACGATGCCGGCAATCTGCTCTCATCATCTCAGGACGACATTTATGACAGAGGTCTCATTTCCCGCAAAATAAGGCCCGACGCATATTACAGCCTGGAAAACGAAGGCTTGTCGATGGTGACCCAAAACGAAACTGTGGCCGGTCTTTCATATACATCGGTATATCAGGCATTGCGCAACGAGCAAGGATCTACGATAGGTTATATCAATGTTCCCTTCTTTACATCAGAGAAGGATCTCGACTTTCAGATCTCCAACATCCTGGTTACGCTCATTAATCTATATGCATTTCTGTTCCTTATTTCCAGCCTGCTTACGGTGGGTGTTACCAGGTGGATGACCAGAACCTTCGATATGATCATCAAGCAGTTTGATAAGCTGAATCTGGAACAGAACGAAAGAATAGAATGGCCATATAATGATGAGATAGGTAGCCTTGTTGCAGAGTATAATAAGATGGTGAAGAAGGTGGAAGAAAACGCGATGCGCCTGGCACAGACGGAGCGTGAGATGGCATGGCGTGAAATGGCTCGCCAGGTAGCGCACGAGATCAAGAATCCGCTTACACCAATGAAGCTCAATATCCAGTATCTGCAAAATGCAATGCGCAACGATAACCCGAATATTAAGCAACTTACAGAGCGTGTATCTATATCTATAATAGAACAGATAGATAACCTGTCATACATCGCATCAGAGTTTTCCAACTTTGCCAAGATGCCGGAGGCAAAACCGGAGGAACTGGAGATAGACGAATTATTGACCAAGGCGGTAGAACTATATACCAAAGATGAGGTCGTAAAAGTTACGATCGATCAGTTGGCTACTCATCTCACCGTACTCTGCGATCATAGTCAAATGTTGCGCGTCTTCACCAATCTGCTGGAGAATGCAAAGCAGGCAATACCGCCCGACAGGCAAGGATTGATAAAGGTATCAGCAACAAGAGACAGCGATGATGTGTTGATAGCCATTACAGATAATGGTAGCGGTATAGATGAAGAAACATCTAAACGAATATTTCAGCCCTACTTCACCACCAAGTCATCAGGCACGGGTCTTGGCCTGGCAATGACCAAAAAGATCATCGAATTCTGGAAAGGGAAGATCTGGTTTGAGACAGTTGAAGACGAGGGAACAACTTTTTACATAAGATTGCCATTAATAAAAGCAGCTGGTTAATGGGATTGTAAGTTACATCACCAGGAGACAATATTCAATCCATCAATTTCAGAGAAGTGCTTGTCATTGCTAACAAGAGTAAACTCATGTTGTAGTGCTGACGCTGCAATCCAAATATCGTTTGATGGGATTGGTTTTCCTTTTTTAAACAATTGGGCTTTGCATTTGCCGTAGTATTCAGCAGTACTACTATCTATCTCTACAACTCGGCACAAGTCAAGGAAATCGGTTAATTTTTTTAAGTGTTTTGTTTTGTTGGAAACTCTGTAAATGCCAACATAAAGCTCTCCCAGAACAATCGACGAAATATAAACTGTTGACAATCTGCTGATCTTGTTTGCAACATCCTTATTACCATCAAAAACAGAGATAATAATGTTTGTATCAAGGAGATGTTTATTACCACTCATTAGAATCAATTATTTCACACTCATCTTTAATTGCTTTCTTTATTTGTGCACTTTCTTTTTTAGAAAGAATACCGACGAAATCGAAGATGGTTGCTTTTTTTTTCTTAGGCGGGTTCTTTTTTTTAGATCTATTTATGACACTTTCAATTTCAACCAATGTCACTTCATTGGTTGTGTCTAAAACATCTTTTATTAATTCTATTTTTCTGGCTTCGGTAAACATTTTTATATGCTATTTCACAGCTATAACAAATTTACTTATTTCTTTTAAGAAGAAGATTTTCATTTAGAAAAGTTTACACTAAAATTTCGGACAAACCGTCTTCTTCAATATGCCGGTTTTGTTGGTGAAATCCCCCGTTATTGAGAAGGTTATTTCATAGCCACCATGTAGTTTACTGGCTTGTTTCAGCGTCGATGTGTTCACATCATAACTCATAGCAATAGCAGTGCGTTTGTACTTAAGCTTTACAACAGGTATCACCGCGTCAAAGAGACGGTAAAAGCATCCGGCAGTAAGGGCATATTCAGGTCTTTCTCCACCACCTTTTTCAGAAACAGTGAATAGTGCACCCGTCACAGACTCCATATAAGTACCTTGTAACGCAAAGTTGGTATGCAACTGAACAGACATGTTGTCCTTCACGCTGAAGCCAACAGCGCCATTTATATTCCAGCGCATATTATGAGTCACGCCCGGGGTCTCAAAATAAGAGAACGAAGGCTGAGTAAGATGATATCCGGATAGCCCCAGTATGTAGGTTACCTCATTATTGTCGCCGCTGCTGGTGTTGAAGTTGATACCGGCCCCAAGATCCCACATGGCCATCTTGTTGTTGGTAAAGTTCTCAAATGTAGGGTTGTTCGGGTCGTAATGGCCGCCCTGGTACTGGGCATTGGTGGTAGCATTGCTTTTATCAAAGCTATATTGCGTATATCCCGCGGTAAAGCCCACAGACAGATACCGGTTTTTGTCATTGTTCAGCGATTTACTGAAGTTGATAGCAGGGTAAACAGAGGTAATTGTCTGTTGCAAAGAACCTGCCTTATCAGAATAACCCAATAACCCGAAACTAAGATAGTCGTTAGAAAAATGTCCGATCGGCACACGGGCCTCACCAAATGCCGACATGGTTATGAACGGGTTACTTATACTACTCCACTGGTTGCGGTAGTAAGCCCCTAACTTAAAATCGTTAGAGAAAATACCTACCAGCGACGGGTTGCGCAATATAGATGTTTCATAAAACTGGGAAAAATGCACATCCGCCTGCGCCATTACCAACGAAGGGCAAAGTGCAATTCCGGCAATCAGTAAAGCTTTCTTTATTCTCGTTATCATGGCGCACATTTTACTTGATTATAGTAACATCTCCCTTTATAAAAATTGGCTCACCCGTATCACAGACAGCATCTACAAGATACACATAAACATCAGGACGAACATTGCCGCCATTGAACGATCCGTCCCATGAATTACCTGCATCGTTGATATTGATATTTGTTCTTTCGAACAACAATTCACCCCAACGGTTGTAGATCCTGAATGCTTTGATCTTACTTACCCCAGACCCGCGTGGATAGAAGATATCATTCTGCCCGTCTCCGTTAGGAGTAAACGTGTTAGGTATGAATATCTGGCTCTCGTCGCAGAATAGATAGATGGTAACCGAGTCTGAAGCTCTACACCCAAAATCAGTAGTCACATTCGCGGTGTATGTCGTACTGCTGAAGTTATTGGCTAT
>CANBQQ010000435.1 GCA_947371715.1 Flavipsychrobacter stenotrophus | reverse complement strand
CGGGTCATTGCGAGGAACGAAGCAATCTCACGCAAGGACGTATTCGTTTTGTACACCACTGTGCAGGCAATCCGATGCAAATCGCAGCTGTTGCGTCTTTAACCAACTGCCATCAGGCCGGTTCTCTTTGAGACCTATTCAGCCATTGAGCCATTACGCAATTCAGCCATTCTCAATGTCATTACCTCCACAAATATCACCACCCACAACACAATAGCCGGCACCGCTTTAATAAAATAGACCTCCAGAAAATTATGCCTGAAGTCATGCGGAAACAGATCAGTTGGTGTCAGGCAGCTCACTACAAACACAAATACCATCAGCGCACGGTGTACCGCAGTCCTGGGGCGGGCAAAATACCATATCCCCACACCCGTCAGTACCAGTATATACGTTGGCGATTCGGCCTTATGATTAAAGATGATCACCCATATCAGCATAAACGCCAGCATCAATAACCTAAACACCTCATTTTTATACATTTTGATCCTGGCAAACGGCACAAAGAATAGCACAACACCAACCGCGGTCACCACACCCTTACCACCATTCAAACCAAACCACGTATGCAACCACCCCAGTACCGACATGCCATAAGACACCGCCTCATCCTGGCCCATCATCACCACCCAGTTATTGTATTGCCACACCAGCATTTGCGGCGAGATCACTACCAGCGGCAACACAGCCAGTAATATTGTCCATACCAGCCCCCAGCCTATAAACTTCAGCTTATCGGGGTAAAAAATAAAGAGGCAAACCACAATTACCGCATAGATCTTTATGAATGCGGCCAATGCCACCCACAATGCAGCTTTCCAGGCTTTACCATTTTGCAGGCTGTTGTAAGTGCCTATCATCAGTGCTGCCATCAACCCATTGCTTTGTGTATTTTGTAAAGAGGTCAAAAGCTCTAGTAATATAAACCACAGCATCAAAGTCTGGTTACGGGTAGTAAACGGCAGCTTGCGCACTGCGGCATACAGTGCCAGTGCATTCAGCAGGTTCCAGGCAGGCATAGCTATATAATCGGGTATCTTGGCCAGCACACCCATGGCCAGCGCAAACGTAGGACTGTACTTATACAAATCCCACTGCTCAGTAAGGTGATGAATATACAGGTTCTTCCCGTCCAATAGGTGAAAGAACGACAGCTTGAAGATGACGTAATTATTATAGTCGGTATACGGCGGCGCAATGGCTACATGCTTGCTGATGATGTATAGATGCAGGCTGGCCACAATGGTCACCAATATATAGGCCCACAACACCACCTTGCTCTGCATTAAAAAATTACGAATAGATACCCACATAGTAAACGTGTTTTCAGTAGCAATAAGCGCCACAAACTAAAGACGAACGTAAAGCTGCAAAAGTAGAGCACTTTATATTACACACGCCAATGGCGGTATAATTATTACCCGCACAAGTTCTTTGACATATGGAATGAGGGGAAACCAACGTAGCGGCAGGGCTTGCCCCTGCCTTGCATTAACGGTCACTGCAAACAAATATACCCGGCATAGGGAATGTGTAGGTAAAGACGTAAGATTTTGCGTCTCCAGAGAGGCCGAGAACAGCACACATAATAACAGCTACTTAGGTGATATCACCTTCTGGTAGCTCATGTTGGGTGGAGACGCAAAATCATGCGTCTCTACATACATGCGGATAGTTACGTTATCTGTTCAGGAAATACTCTCTGAATTCGGCCATTTCTTTGAGCTCCACTTCGAGGTATTTCCCGAATAATTGGTCGCCAACCTGGCTTTGCAAGGCGGAAATGCCCACGTCAATAAGACGCAGCCCTTCATTGGTCAGGAGAATATTATCAAACGCAAGACCTGTAAGATTAGATGGTCTTTTAATATCGCGGTGAATAAACCCGGCTTTGTGCAGCTCCGCCAACTCATGCTCAAATACCTCCCACCATAACTCCCGCTTCTCCACCTCGTGCGCCCTGAAATCAATGGGATAGATACGCTCCATCACCAGCATCTCGGCCTGCATAGCTTCATCATAATCCAACCTTATGAATTTTGCCACTAGTCCATTTACAGTATTGGCAAACTTCATTTTTTCAGCTTCGGAGCCAATGTCAGAGCGGGTATCGCCAATAAAGAGCTTCGCGACCTCTTTTTCGCTAAGTACAACTACCCTGTTATTGGCACCGGAAGAAAGTAAACGGGGGTATTTCATTGGGAATAAAGTTAGTATTTAAAGTAATCACCACCTCGATCAACAAACAAAAAAACCACCCCTATAGGAGTGGTTTTTATATCATAAGTAGTGAGGACTATTCTCCTATTACTTCAAATTCAATTTCAACAACATTCTCTTTACCGAAGTCGATGCTTGCCTTGTGCAGACCTGCTTCCTTAACTTCATCAAGAATGGTGATACGACGACGGTCGATCTCGTAACCCTTCTGCTCACGGATAGCACGTGCTACCTGTATTGCAGTTACAGAACCAAATATTTTACCGCTTACGCCTAACTTAGCACCTATCTTGATAGGAGAAGATTTCAATACTTCGGTAACATTGGCTATCTGCGCCATCAGTTTGTCTTCCTTTTTCTGCAATTGCTTGCGACGCTCTTCCATTACCTTGGTATTAGATGCGCTTGCTTCTATTGCATATTTCTGTGGTATCAGGTAGTTACGGGCATATCCCGGTTTTACTTCAACCAACTCATGGGCTGCGCCCAGATTGTCAACGTCTTTTATGAGAATGATCTGCATGATTGATTACTTTAAAAGGTCAGTTACATAAGGCAATATCGCCATCTGGCGGGCCTTCTTTATCGCCTGCGCTACTTTGCGCTGGAACTTCAATGAGTTACCGGTAATACGGCGTGGCAACATACGGCCTTGCTCATTAAGGAATTTCTTCAAGAATTCACCATCCTTATAATCGATATAACGGATACCCATTTTCTTGAAACGACAGTATTTCTTCTGGCGCTTTTCTACACGGGTTGATGTCAGAAATTTTATTTCGTTTTGCTTTGCCATTTTGTTCAGGGATTAATTTTGAGAAACTGTTTCTTCAGCCTTGTTACGCTTTCTGCCATTGTACATCACAGCATACTTGTCCAAACGGGTTACCATATGACGCATGATAGTTTCATCACGGTTCATCTGTATTTCCAGCTTAGCGTTAAGATCTGCCGGTGCTTTGAATTCTACCACATAGTAAAGACCTGTGGTCTTCTTAGCGATAGGGTAAGCCAGTGAGCGAAGGCCCCATGGGTGCTGTACGCCTATTTCACCGCCATGTGCAGTAATAAGGTCTGTGAATTTCTTCTGAGCATTTTTGTACTCTTCTTCGGATAATACCGGCGTGAAGATGAGCATAAGCTCATAATCCTGAAGCTTGTTTTCTGTTGCCATAATATTGTTTGGTTAAAAAATATCCGAATCTTCCGGCAGCAATTTTGG
>CANBQQ010000434.1 GCA_947371715.1 Flavipsychrobacter stenotrophus | reverse complement strand
ATGAAGACCGGCGACAGGCAGAGTGCGCGTAATGCATTTGGCATATGTGCCGACATGCCCTACAATCCCGGCCAGCAAGAGGCATCTATGATACTGTATGCCCGCATCAGCTATGAAGCTGGATATAATGATGAGGCGCTGCGCCAACTCTATACCTTACTAAAGACCTTTCCATCGAGCCAGTATAAAGATGAAGCGAATACACTGCTATCCAGCCTGCTCATCAAGACCAATAATTTTGAAGAAGCACTGAAGTACCTGGATAAAGTAAACAACAAGGAAAAGAACTACTGGATGGTGTTCCAGAAGGCTACCTATTTGTTTGCAGTGCAACAGTTCCGCAGTGGCGATATGGCAAAAGCCTACAGCTATTTCAATTCTTCGCTGCTCCACCCTATCGATCCGCTGTTTGAATGTGCTGCCTACTTCTGGAAAGGAGAGCTGGCCTACCGCATGCACAAGTATGGCGATGCCATAAGTGCCAGCAAGCAGTTTATAGATCGCAAGACAGACAAGGTTGACCTTACAAGGGTAAGTCCGCAGGCAACAGTGCAACATGCTTACCTGAACATGGGTTTTGCGGCAATGGAAGGACAGAACTTCAGCGATGCGCAAACCTATTTTAACCACGCGCAGCAGGCTAAAGGTGAGGATGATTATTCAGGTGTAATGGCCCGCCTGCGTGAGGCTGACGCTGTATTCATGCAGCAGAATTATGTAAAGGCGATAACGCTCTACGATAAAATAAGCACAACAGACACTGCGAATGCAGACTATGCCAAATACCAGAAGAGTATAATACTGGGCCTGCAGGGCAAGAATAATGAAAAGATAAACGTGCTGCAAACGCTGACCAACCGTGCTACTCCGTCTGTATATAATGTAACCGCATTGTACGAAATGGCCGTTACTTACATAGAGCTGGACAAGTATCCGCAGGCGCTGAGCACGCTGAAGCGCATCACAGATTCATCGAACGATAAGAGCGCAGCACCTAAAGCATGGCTAAAGGTGGGCTATATATATCAGCAGACCAACGACAACAATAAGGCTATTGATGCCTACAAGCGTATAGTTACTGAATACCCGGCATCGGAAGAACGTATTGCTGCGCTAAGTGCGCTGAAGAGCCTGTATATACAGAGCAATCAACCGGCTGCATTCTCACAATTGCTGAAAGATAATGACCTGCCATCGGCAGAAAGTGCATCAATAGATTCAACCTATTATGCTGCTGCGGAAACACAGTTTGCTGCCGGCAAGTGGGACAATGCCATGCGTGCATTTACCAACTACCTGCAGCAATATCCTAACGGAGTATTTGCCATTAAGGCACATTACTACAGGGGTGAAAGCAACTTCCAGCTGCGTAATTTCAAGGAAGCATTGGATGACTTTGATTCTGTGTTAGTGCAACCATGGAATGACTTCTCTGAGAACAGCGCACGCCATGCGGCGGCTATGGCCTACGACAAGAAAGATTACGCTTCTGCGTACAACTACTACCAGAAGATGCGCAACAACAGCGGCACCAACCAACAGTTGCTGCAAACTGCATATAACGGATTGGTAAAGAGTGGCTATAATTCGGAGAAATATGGCGAAACAAGTGCCTTTGCCGATTCATTGCTTACAATGAAGGGATTGCCTGCGGATATGATCAATGAGACGCTGTTATATAAAGCAAAAGCATTGCAGCATTTTGAAAAAACAGACTCGGCACTGTACACGTATCAGCAACTAAGCCTGAATACCAGCGGAGATATAGCGGCAGAATCGCGCTTCCATATATCTGAGATATACCTGGCGCAAGACAGCCTGAAAGATGCCGAAGAAGCAGCCAATGAAACCATTAAGATGTCGGCAGGCAACGACTACTGGATAGTGAAGTCATACATACTGCTGGGAGATATCTTCATTAAGCAGAAAGACTATTTCAATGCAAAAGCTACATTATCAAGTGTGGTAAAGCACACTAAGAATGCGGAACTTAAGGCTGAGGCCAATAAGAGATTGGCTGAGGTGAAAGTACTGGAGAAGCAAAAAAGTAAACTGAAAGACGATTAGTTAGTACATAGGAATTAGTACACAGTGAATTAGTCGACTTACTTAGAGAACAAAAACAATAAACAACCATGAGGGTAAGACCTTTTATAATACTAGCAGTATCTCTTGCCACGGCTTACAATGCCATGGGGCAGCAGCATGCGGATACAGTACTGAAAGGCTCCACCATTGAGGTGATACAATCTTACAAGCCACAGGTAAGAAAAGCACCTAAGCCAGAATGGGTGCCACAGATACCACCTGCCGATACATCGAGACCTATACTGAATTATGATGTACCGCAGCAAACACTTTATTATACCTACAAATCGGGCGCACTAAGGCCACTGGCATTAGGCAAGGATTCTTTAATGATACCCTATCCTAACTATATAAAGGCGGGAGGAGGTAATCTATCTACCCTATTCTTTGATGCGGGAATCGGCAGCTTGAAGGGCAAGAATTATGAAACCAGCATTCATCTGCATCACCTATCGCAAAAGGGAAATATTGACAAGCAACAATCGGCCATAAGCGGACTGGAAGCAACAGGTGTGTTGCATGCAGGTTCTTATGAGTGGAAAGGGCGACTGGATGTAGAGAGGAACCAATACTTTTTCTATGGTATGGATGAGCACCTGCCTGTATACCCTTCTACCGCAGACTTGAAGCAGACCTTTACTACCGTAAGAGTGGCTGCTGATATAGTGAATAAGGCACAGTTTGGCGAGCGTAAGATCATCTACTACCCTACTGTAGATGCATCCATATACAATGGCCGTTTCAATGCGGCTGAAACCCACTTTGGTTTTAGCGTTCCGCTATATTACAGGTTAGACAGTGCATTAACCCTTGTTACTATTGCATCGGCCTCGCTCAATCACCTCAAAATGAGTGATAGCGCAACCGGCAATAACCTGGCTACAATAATGCCCGGCATACAGCTGGAAGGAAAAGTATCGGGCAGAGCTTTGATAGGTCTTGCTTTGGGCAAGGGCGGAAAATTCAATGTGTTGCCTGAGATCGTTGCGACCTACAAGATCCCTTCTACCGTACTTACCCTCAGTGGCGGATGGATGGCAGGTGTTAGACAAAACACTTACGAACAACTGACAACCGAAAATCCTTACCTCTATACCACTTACCACCAGCTCTTTAGCGGTAATGGATTGAGGCAGAACAGAAGAGATGAGCTTTTCGCGTCATTGGCCGGCAGCCAGGGCGATCATTTCACATACCTGGTTAAGGCAAGCTGGTTAAATTATACTAACCTGGCCACTTACCTGGATACAGGAGTTAACCCGAAATTCTTTAACATAGTATACAACGATGTAAGCGCCATATCGCTGCATGTGGCTGCAAGGTATACGCAGGCTACCAAGTGGTCTGCAGGCGTATCT
>CANBQQ010000433.1 GCA_947371715.1 Flavipsychrobacter stenotrophus | reverse complement strand
CCCTCATTGTGTGCATCTATCAGCCTGAACAATGCCGATGATACAGAGTAGGGGGCATGAGGTGTAATACTCTGCCGGAGCACTTTTGTTTTGGGAGGTTGCGCTGCAAAGGCCTCATAGGTCTTTACCGCAAACCCGAAGGACAGTTCCGCCCTTGCTTCAGTAAACCCTATTGATTCTATGAATGTATTAAAGTGCAGTTCATCCAGTCCGCGTACATCCATCGTGTCGGTAGTATTGGCAATATCACCTACAGCTACCACACCATTGTTCAGCAGTTCGTAGTATGCCCTATGCCTTGCCTCTTCCTTCTCTTCTTCGTTATGGTCATTACGATGGCTGGTTACATTTTGCAGGAAGGGTATCAATCCCGTATGCTCGGGTATAACACCCTTCATATGCGATAGCTCCAGGTGGCAATGCACATTCACAAACCCCGGACAAAGTACACCATCATAATGCACAGTATCAGCAGTCGGCTGGGGTAGAATGGCCTGTATAGTGCCATTGTCAGCTATATCCAGAGTAGTACCTACTGGCATCCAGTTAGTACCATTATGTATTCGGGAAGCGGAAATGAGCATAAGTAAAAAGTTAAAACTTAAAAGTAATAATTGTTAGTCGTGAGCCTGCATTTTACACTCTCCTCCTTTTGAAGGAGGAGTACGCAAATGTTCCCAGCTCCTTCAGATGGGAACATTTGGGGGAGGTGGTTAACTACAGCAACATGATCAGATACCCGCATGTATTACAGTAAATTCAGCCCCCTGCAAAGATAACCACAGAACACCCACCACCACAAACAAAAAATCCACAACCTCTGTTGTGGATTTTCAAAAGAAATTTATTTTCAGAAGGATAGCTTATTGCATCAACCGCTTTTTACTTTTCAGTTTTTACTTTTCAGTTTTAGTTAGCGTACAGCTCATCAAACCCTATCATCTTATCCTGTTCCGGATCCCATGCTTTCAACTTCAGGCAGGCAATGATCTCAGAAGGAGTTAGTCTTGTTGTTTTGGCTTGTTGCAGCTCCGGTATCTTGGCCATAGCTTCCGGCAGGCGGTAGAATGGTATCTTGGAATTAAGGTGGTGAATATGGTGGAAACCAATGTTAGCCGTTACCCACTGCATAAACGGATTCATAGGCATAAAGCTCGATGATTCCAGAGCAGCATTTACATAGTTCCAATCCACATTATTTCTGAAGCGTACACCCGGGAAATTATGCTGCGCATAAAACAGGTAAGAACCCAGCATATGCGAAATAAAGAACGGTATGAAGAAGGTAAGGAACCAAGTCAACCAGCCAAAATGCACGAACAGGAATACTGCCAGAGATACGTGCACTATCACTACCACCAGTGAATCCCAGTGCTTGCGGAAGTTGCTCATAAAGCTCTGTATGCACATACCATAAAGGAACGTAGTAAAGTAGGCCAGGAACATATTCAACGGATGGCGCACTGCCAGGTAGTAGAACTTATCTTCCTTATTGGCCTCCATAAACTTCTGGCGGGTCATAATAGGGAAGGAGCCTATACTGGCACTATACAGCTTCGCATTATTGTTGTGGTGATGGTCGTGCGATCTCTTCCATATACTGGGCGGAGTGATCATATATACACCAAACAGCGTGAACAGTACATTAGCCGCATATGAATTACGTAGTATGGTATGGTGCTGATAATCGTGGAAAATGATGAATACACGCGCCAGCATCAGGGCGCTGAATATGCTGCACAATATCCTGCCGTAGATAGGGGGGATGCCGCCTATTACAGGAAAGTATATGGTACCCAATAAAGATGCGATCAACAAACAAAAGGAGGTCAGCGTTGTGTACCAGCTTTTCCAGCGAATCTCTTTAGCAAATGGTTTCGTTGCTAAAATCAGTTCTTTGCCACTGAGCATTTTTGAGGTTTAGCTTATTTTATGGTTGAAATATATCAATAAAGATCGGGGACAAATAAACATAATTGTCCGTAAGACAAAGATATGATTTCCTTGTTAAGGTTGGTGTACTATGAATGTATAATATTTAATACTTTCTGTTAAATACCGTTATGTATATCAGGGCGATATACGATCTAAAATGGGTGTAAATCAACCGTGAAATTCAAAAGCCGCTCCGTATTGAACGGGGCGGCTTTCGAAAATATTTATTGGTAATTGAATTACTCGAGCTTGAATGAAATTGGCTGCGTATAATAAACCTTTACCGGCTTACCATTCTGCTTACCAGGTTTCCATTTTGGCATAGACATGATCACGCGCTTAGCTTCTTCGTCGCAACCTGCACCTATACCGCGGGTAACTTTTACATCAGAGATAGAACCATCTTCGTTTACTACAAACTGAACGGCTACACGGCCCTGTACACCTGCTTCCTTCGCATTCTCAGGATAGTGAGTGTTCTTTGCCAGGTATTCGATCATGTCGTAAGAAGGTGTTGGCATCTGCTCCACAAACTGGTAAACCTGTGGTGGTGGCGGTGCTGCAACTACCCCTGTTCCTGATGGTGCCATACCTGGATCGATTCCGTTCGGATCACCCTTTTCGTCCTTAGGACCGGCTGCAGTGATCTTATCCTGTGGCGGTGGAACTTCAGTTTCCTTTACTTCCTCATCTTTCTTAATTACAGGAGGAGTAAATTTCACCGTTGGCTTCACCGGTGGTGGTGGTGGCGGCGGTGGCGGTGGTGGTGGCTTCTTAGGGTCAATTGGCGGCGGATCGGCAAGCGTTACCTGCTTCATTATCGCAACAGGTTTCTTTTCGATCTTGCTCAACATAGCGCTAACTACGCCATAACCTGCTGAGGCAACAGCCACTCCAACTAACACCAATAAAGACCTACCTATCCGTTTAGTATAATTTTTGCGCAACTCGTACCCTCCGTACTGTTTATTACGGCCCTCATAAATGATATCGAGGTAGTCGCTGGTTAGAATTTTATTGATATCCATTATTAACTTTTTTTGGTTGTCCCGTCATCAGGCGGGAGTGTTCCTTGTTTCTTAATGTCAAATACAGCGGGCTTCACAGTCTGCTGCAAAAAGCGGTATTACTTGCCACCATTAGCTGCTACAGTCGCTGCTATATTTTCCAGTTCTACAGGAGAGATGTCAATGATAGCGTAAACTTTTACGCCATTGATCGTCATTTCATCCAGTATGTTCACCAGGTCGCTGTAAGTACTTGTGCTATCCGGCTTTATAAGAATAGTAGCTTCGTCTTTAGCAGTAAGTGCCTGTTGGCGCTTCAGGTCATCAACCATTTTCTTCTTGTTGATGATCACATCGCGGATACCATCTTTCTGCTTGAACCCTGTTACCTTATATTCTGGTGGCTTGTTCGGATCATCTCCTATGCCTTCGTAATAATAAAGTCTGTGATTCTTGCTGAGTAGAATGGTAAGGGCAACACTGTTTTTGATCTTGTTCTTGTCCTCATCC
>CANBQQ010000432.1 GCA_947371715.1 Flavipsychrobacter stenotrophus | reverse complement strand
AGCAGCGATATTTTCTCTTTCGCATCAAAGCGCGTTTCAATATTGGGCAGTATAGATACCTGCAGCAACTTCCGCTCAGACAACTGCGTCTCCGGGTTGAAGATACGTATGCTATCTACCTCAGTATCAAACAATTCTATACGATACGGATGCTCATTACCAAATGAATAAATATCCAGTATTCCTCCACGCATGGCAAACTGCCCAGGCTCATACACAAAGTCCTCCCGCTTAAAACCAAGCGTTACAAACTGCGCCATCAGGTCATCTACCTTCAGGTCTTCACCCACCTTTATGTGTATCATATTGGTAGATAATGACGATGGATTGACCACCTTCTCAAACAATGCCTCAGGATAAGTAACCAGCACTTTCTTCCTTGGTTTGTTACCGGCAAATTTGGTCAACGCTTCAGTACGCAACATCACATGGCTGCTGTTCAGCTCATTAAATGCACCGGTTCTTTTAAACGAATCCGGGAAGAAACAAATATCCAGCGCATTGGTCAAATGCTCTATGTCGTTATGAAAGTATGCCGCCTCTTCTTTATCGTTAAGAATAAAGACGTGATTGGCATCTGTCTGTTGCCATAAGGCCGTTGCTACAAAATTGATGGATGATCCGCGAAGGTTGTCTAAATATACTCTCAGTTTGTGGCCGGGCATAAGCATCCCGGCAGCTATCTGTTTTAGCCGTATATCATTCTGGTATAATCCCTGTAATGCTTCCAGGTTCATTGGTGCGCAAAATTAGTGAAAAAGCAACCGCAAAACGGGCTCTAAAAAATTTGTATTGTAGAATTCTTTTTCTTAATTTACATTAACCATTAAATGCAACTACTTATGAATAAGCTATTTTTTACAAGAATTGCATTCGCAATTCTGCTGCTTTCTCATGTAACTAGCTCCTCATTCGCTGTAGACCAGCGCACAACGCTGAAAAGAGGCATCTTCAGCAAGCAACTCACCGTCAAAGCAATATCCAAAGGTGGCCACTCCGGCAACTGTATGAAACTAAGTATCACCAACACCACAGCCAACAACTTGTCTGTAACTATAGATCCTGCGCTCATATTCGTTCCGGAGGATACCGCCTACCAAAACCTCGTTACCTTGGGCAGCGAGATAATTGCTATTGCACCATCAGCAACAGTAGATATTGATCTCCGCTCTTTTTGTGGTAAAAGTTATGCCCGCAGCCCCCGTAAAAACCTTAATTACAAATTCTGGCGGCAGGGCGACAGCACCATGGTGCGCACACTCAGCTATATAAAAGGCAACAACTTTAGTAATCACTTGGCCCAGTCTGCCGTATGGATGTTCACCAATGGCCACTGTCTGAGCACTGTCTACGATCACTCGCAGCCTTCAGCATCCGAGAATCTGATAAGGTACATTGCCGATCTTAAGAAGTATAAAATACCTACAATATTTACCGAACTGGAACAAAACAATCGCCCCGACCAGCCCGCCATATTACAGAACGGTGCCACAAAACTTTTCGTACCTATTAAGTGGAACAATGAGAATGTACGCCATATGAGGGTAACTATTCTTAAGGAAAACGGAGACGTCTATAGAAAGATTGACGGCCACGAAGAGATCAACAAAGATGGCCACACTGTATGGGTAGAATTCAACTCGGTAAACGACGTAAAGGGTAATTACTTCATAGAACTAAAGGATGAAAGCAGCCGTGTGTGGGCACGCAAGCAGGTAACTATCGGTTATGATCCTTGCAGCATGTCTATGTAATTTCCCAATCAGATAAACCTGCTGAAACGCGAGAATGATGCCATATCCAGTTGTGCTTGTGTACTCTTTGATACCGCATCTCTTATCTGGTTTTCAAGTACTGATGCACGATTGGTTATATTTTGCTTCATATAAGTAAGCGACTGGTATTCCAGCCTTATACCATGCTCCAGTTTTAGTCTCAGTGCCTCCAGATCGGTAACTACCTGCAGCAGGCCTGTGGATAGTTTGCCGGTATCGGGTATGTATACGAACCCCGATGCCATCTGCCGTTGCCAGTCAAGGAGCACCTGCATATTTTTAGGACCTATACCAGGTATCTTCCTGCTATGTATCAACGATATGTCGCTGGCATTTCTGATGCCGGCATTAAGCAATAGTGTCTTTTTTGCCGGCCCGAATGAATGTATGGCGTGCGTATGAATATCGAATTGCCGCAGATAGTCGCCAAGGTTATCATTGTAGATACGTTCTTCCATCAGTTTCTTCATCTTATCCCCTTCTTCCGGCAGCCGTCTGAAGGTGCTCACCAGTTGATCCAGCTTATACAGTCCCCTGGCATATAACTGCACATCAGGTGGATTATTGTACTCGTTTACCAGCTTCTGCAGGTTAGCTGCATACTGGGTATAATATACCTGTAGCCGCTCCCGCTCCTTCTTTATATCCTTAGCTATTGTGCCAAACTTGTAAAAGGCTATCAAGGCAACTGCACCAACTATCGCATACACAGCCGGCGTGGTGAATAAACAGACAACAGTACCTGCGAATATGGCTGTCATCACACCCCAATGAATGGCCCTGCGCTTTTGCCAGTCGCCACTGATCGGATTAGCTGTAACTGCCGGATCGGTAAATGCACCATTCCATTTTTTCAGCTCCAGCTTCTCAATTTTGAACCCATTCACAAACTGCTCAATGTCATTCAGCACACTATTGGCCTTCAGGTACGTGTCGTCAAGGAAATACATGATACCTCTGGTCCGCTTGAAGAAGCACCAGGGGCATTCCTTCATCTTAGCCGGATAAGAGTGTAATCTCGACTCGCTACAGGTGGCCATCTCCGTAAGGAATCCATCCAACGCCTTTACCCAATCCGCTGGTAGCGGCCTTTCCTCAGTTTCGAACGACCGATGGAAATTATCTATCAGCGGCTGCGTAAGATTATTGATATCAAAACTATCATTGGGTGGCAGTAGCTTCTTCTTCTTCGGACTAAGTGAATAGGCAAACTCATGCAGCTTTATGGCTGTCTCCTCATCTATATCCATTGCAGATTTATTCCTACCTGCAAACGGGTGCCTGCCCAGGAACAACAACTGAAAGATAAGTATGGCCAGTGAAAAACTATCAGTATTGGTGGTGCGTACCACATTGTCGAAACTCTGCCTTGCCAGCAACTCAGGTGGCGTATACCTGGGCACACCTACCTCGCAAAAGAAATAGCCGGTATCATTCTTTACCTGGAAGGAATCGCAATCGATAAAGGATACAAGCCCGTTGGCATTAATAAGGATATTGCCCTCATTTACATCACCTACCACCAATCCTGCTTCATGTAGTTTATGAAATGCCGTTGCCAGGTTGCGGGCCACATGTACCAGGAAGTTATACCCCTTATCGGGAAACATCTTCTTCCTGTCCAGCGGACTAAAGATCATATGCAGCGGCACAAACCCCGTCAGCTTTTTCATAATGAAGCC
>CANBQQ010000431.1 GCA_947371715.1 Flavipsychrobacter stenotrophus | reverse complement strand
GATTCCCCGCATGTAAATAGAAGCGACAAAGCCTGTAATATCTGTGATCACTCCGCCGCCTACACCTATCAATATAGAAGATCTTGTAGCTTCGGTAGCCAGCAGCTGCGATATAACAGAAGCGACTACTGTAAGGCTTTTCGATTCTTCGCCGGCATTCAGAACGATCGTCTTTCTGTTTGCAAATAACGCTGTATGAAGTTCGAAGACATTGCTGTCAGTCATCAGTACCACGTCCCGATCAGGATATAAATCCCATATGTCGCCAAACGCATGATCATAAAGATATTTCACTTGTCCTGATGGGAATGTAACGATCTGCTCCATATTGAATTTAGATGATCAAAATTACTGTTTATCGAGCGGAAACTATGTGGCACGGTATTTTAATAACTAATAAAAACATTCAACCATGAAAAAGCTGATCTTATTAGGTGCCGTAGTGTTGTTATCAACAGCGGTAGCCCTGGCACAGCCAAAACAAAGACCGAGAAAACAACTGTAGTAAAAGACGAGAAGACCACTAAGAAGACGTCTACTCTTCCGCAAAAAGTGCATAATACCTTCAGCAAGAAGAAGCACTATAGCGGCAAAAAGACTACCCATGTGAAGGAAGTGAAGAAAGAGACGGAAACCAAGTAGTAAGTTGATCAGAACTAAAAAGACTGCAATGTATCATTGCAGTCTTTTTAAATTATTATAGTTGACGACTATTTACTTGTGCCGTACAATTTGCTTTTGATCAAGCCCCACTTATGTAACCTGTGAGTCAGTGATACCCTCAATACTCCACGACCATACTTCATACTACGTTTGAAATTGATACTTGATGCTTCAGGGAAATACTTGGTTGGACACGTCACTTCCGCGATCTCGTTACCATTCATGAATATCTGAGAGAGCATTTCGTTATCAAAAACGAAATCATCACTGTTGTGTGTAAAGTCTATAGCACGGATAACATCTGCTGTAAATGCGCGGTAACCGGTGTGGTACTCGCTCAGTTTTGCGCCGATCATAATGTTTTCGAACAAGGTGAGGCACCTGTTGAATACGTACTTATACATTGGCATACCCCCCTTGAGCGCACCCATGCCCAATATTCTTGAAGCCAATACAACAGGGTACAATTCATTAGCTATGATCGATGACATGGCCATGATCAACTTAGGAGTGTACTGATAATCGGGGTGCAGCATGATCACAATGTCAGCACCTATTTCAAGCGCCTTCTTGTAACAGCTCTTCTGGTTTCCGCCATAACCCTTGTTGGTCTCATGCTTTATTATGTGCTTGATTCCCAACTTCTTACCCATTTCCACAGTACCATCAGGACTGTTATCGTCCACCAATACTACATCATCTACTATTTCAAAAGGTATCTCCTTGTAGGTGCGTTCCAGAGTCAGCTCCGCCTTATACGCGGGCAGTACAATAACTATTTTTTTACCGTTGAGCATAATTAAGGGTCAAATATAATCCTTACATGTTAAAACTTCATTTTTTTGTCTCCGATTATTGTATAATAGCCGGTTTTTATGATAATTTAATGATTTAAGCATAAAGATTTAAATCAATATAATCATCATCCTGACGGAATTAGTCTTCGATCAGTTTCACGCCGGTCTGCGTGAATTCTATGCGTCGTTTCTTGTACAATGCTCCCAATGTCATCTTGAATGTTTTCTTGCTCACTCCAAAGAATGCATAGATAGCTTCAGGATCGGATTTGTCGTTATATGGCAGGTATCCGCTATTATCTTTCAATAGATCTAATATCCTGCTTTCTTCGGCATTTACTTTTTCGTAACCTTTTGTGCCAAGAGACACATCTATCTTACTGTCGGGGCGAATGTGTTTTATGTAGCCTTTTACCTTAGCACCTATTTCGAGATCCTGGAACACCTCATTGAAGTGGAGTACGCCAAGGTGCTTACTATTTATGATAACCTTATAGCCAATGTCAGTTTTCAGGAATACTACCAGGTCTACAGTTTCATTTTCAGCTACAGTTAGGTCGTTATTACTTAAAAAGCGATCTATTTTTTCAGTTGCAGTGACGCGGCCGGTCTTCTCATCAATAAATAAATACACAAAGTACTTATTGCCCACCTGCATTCTCGACACCATCTGCGAAACAGGAAGGAAAACGTCCTTCATAATGCCCCATTTCATGAATGCGCCATTGCTGTTGATGTCTACAGTTTCCATCATCAGTATATCCCCAACCTCACCAACAGGCTTGGTAGTAGTGGCAGTAAGTCTTTGTTCATTATCATGATACACAAATACATTGATCTCATCATCAGGTTTCAGACCATCGGGTACGTATCTTTTAGGTAACAAAATTTCTTCCCCTTCGCCACCATCCAGGTACATGCCAAAACTTACTTCTTTAACTACTTTAAGGGTATTATACTTACCTACATTAACCATATTTACTGCTTATCGGTGCAAAATACGATAATTTGACTTATCCATGAATATGTGGGATTCTTAATGAAGGTCGGTTTCGTTAACTTGCACTACATGGGTCGATCGTATGCAGATATGCCGTTGCACTATGGCCAGGTACCTGCATGGCTCTATACCCGCATGAGCACTCTGGGTGTAGCCATTACTGAGGCGATAGTAATGGAATATGGCCGTGGGGCTTTCCTGCAGCGGTTAAGTGATCCGTTCTGGTTCCAGGCTTTAGGTTGTGTATTGGGGATGGACTGGCATTCTTCAGGAATTACCACATCAGTAATGGGTGCATTAAAACGGTCTGTCAATGAACGATCTGCAGATCTGGGCATTTATATATGCGGAGGTAAGGGCAAATATTCGCGGGAAACGCCCTCGGAGTTAATGAGCATAGCCAACAAGACCGGAATGGATGGCGACCTGCTGGTACGTAGCAGTAAGTTATCAGCCAAGGTAGATAATACTGCTATTCAAGATGGATTTCAGTTATACCTGCATTCCTTTATACTTAGTAAAGATGGAGACTGGGCTGTGGTGCAGCAGGGAATGAATGGCGCAGCCGGCACTGCGCGCAGGTATCATTGGTGTTCCACTGAGTTTAATTCGTTTGTTGAAGAGCCGCACACCTTTATCTATGGACCCAATCAAGGACAAATAATCAATGTGACGGATAAAAATGCTGGAGGCACACGTAATGGTATGCTGGAGTTGGTAAAGGAGTCGCCCGATAAATTATTGACGGAGGTGAAGCGGCTTATAATGCCCGGCTACCATGATGTGCGTGCAGAAGATATAGACCTGAAGCGATTAGGTAGTATACTTGCTGTAGCGCACGAAAAGGAAAACCTGGATATGGAAAGCCTGCTGCTGTTAGAAGGAGTAGGGCCCCGCACGTTGCAGTCGTTGGTACTGGTTAGCGAAATCATACATGGTACACCATCCAGATTTACAGACCCCGCCCGTTTCTCTTTCGCACACGGAGGCAAGGATGGG
>CANBQQ010000430.1 GCA_947371715.1 Flavipsychrobacter stenotrophus | reverse complement strand
GGTATGCCACTACCTCGTTCACGTTCATGTTAGACTGTGTGCCCGATCCTGTCTGCCATACCACCAGCGGAAACTCAGCATCCAGCTTTCCTTCCAGTATCTCATCACAAACTTTGCCTATCAGGTCACTCTTCTCCTGTGCCAATACTCCCAGCTGGCAATTAGTTATCGCGGCAGCCTTTTTCAGGTAAGCAAATGCCTTTATTATCTCCTTTGGCATTTTGTTGGTATCCTGTGCTATCTTGAAATTTTCAATCGAGCGCTGTGTCTGCGCACCATAATAAGCGGTTGCAGGCACCTGCACTTCGCCCATTGTGTCTTTTTCTGTACGGAAAGCCATAATAGTTACTGATTTGTTTAGATTGGATGGCAAAGTTAATTTATTTCTGATGTAGGCGTACTGTTGGCCGTCATCAATTTAAGATTTTCCTGAAAACAAAGAAGGCACTCTCTTGAGTGCCTTCTTTGTTTAATACTATTTGAATCTTATCATCGTAGTAACGTGAAGTTACCGTTATGATGTTCCTTTTTACCATCTTTAAAAGTAGCATCCATGTAATAAACGAATACTCCCTGAGGCTGTATCTCGCCGTTGAATCTGCCATCCCATCCAAGACCATCGATCTTCGTAGTGCTGAAGATCAACTCACCCCAACGGTTGAAGATCTCCATGCTGAACGACGTTAATCCCTTTGTAAGGTAACCACGTGGGAAGAAGTAATCATTGATACCATCGCCATTAGGAGTAAATACATTCGGTATCTCCATGTAGCAATCAGGAAGTACGTTTACGGTATCAGATGCACTGCAACCATTGATACTTACAGTAGCGTAGTATGATCCCGGAGTTACCAGGTTAATGCTAGGGGTCAACTCACCTGTATTCCATACCCATGTAGCACCGAGTGTACCTGCATTAGTAAGGTCATACAGTTGTATTGCGTTGCTACCTTCACATATTGTTGTATCTGGTCCCAGGTTGATAACCGGTGTAGGATATACACCAAGTGTCATGTACATGGTAGTATCAGGACATAGGTCATAGTAAGCTGTAACGGCTACAGCATATGTACCTGGCGTTGTAAATCCGTGAATTACAGGATTAATGTTTCTTACGCTATCTAATGCACCAAAACTCCATACAAGACCTTCAAAACCTTCTCCTGTATGAGCAGTGAAGAATGTTACGTTTGTACCTGTACAGATAACAGTATCGCTCTGAGTAACATATGGCGACGGGTATTCCGCTATCCTTGCAGTAACTGCTTTACGTGGGCCAATGCAACCTGTCAGTGACGTCTGATTGGCATACCATGTAAATAAACCAGGTACCAATGTAGAAGGTGTAGGTGCTGTTGCAGAACCTGTACCGCCTACAGAATCAGCATACCACATTACGTTAGTTCCTGTTGCCGTAAGAGGAACGCTTACGCCATACTGGCAATACTCAACATTAGTTGTAGCAGGTACCGGTGGTATAGGATAAATAACAACAGTTGTAGTGGTAGAAGCACGGCATGCATTGATCAATGCAGTAACGGTATAAACACCTGATGCATTTTCATCTACACCTGTGAGAACAGGGTTCTGTAGAACTGATGAATAGGCATTAGGACCGCTCCATGAATAATTGGTAGCACCGTTTAGTGATCCACTTGTCAGCTGAAGATTACCAACCGCGCAGAACGGACTGTTATTGGTGGCAAATGGCTGAGGGATCTGGTGCACAACAACCCACGTACTATCTTTAGAAAAGCAATTATTAATACCTACTGTAAGAATATACCTACCTGAATCATTCAGTGTTACAGGATTGATGACAGGATTAGCAATAGCAGAAGTAAATCCGTTAGGACCTGTCCAGCTGAACGTAACACCAGCAGTACCATCTGAGCCATACATATTCAACTGATCACCCTGGCATACCGGTGAATTGCTGCTTACAAACGGAATTGCAGGATGCAAAGGATCTGTAAGAGCAACCGGACCAACTACGTTCCATGCACAGAATTTTGGACCAACAGGTACAATAGAGATGTTAGAGAAAGTACCCTGAGATAATGATGGAATAACCAATGTGCCCGCGGCAGAAACTGTACCGGTATATGATTGCGCTACACCATTAAAGAGATAGTTTACAGTCATCACAAAATTCGCAAATAAACCGCCTAATGTGATAGAACCGTTAGAACCGCCACAAGTAGTCGGGTTACTAGATCCGTTAATAGTCACAATATTAGCAGGCGGACCTGGAACAGTAACTGTACTGGTTCCCGAGCAACCTGAAAAATCAGTAACTGTAACAGTATATACACCTATAGGCAAACCAGCAGCATCAGGAGCAGTCACCACAACAGGCGATGTTGTCCAAACATAACTATAAGGCGCAACACCGGTATCTACAAATGCGTGTGTACCACCATCTGAATTTCCAAAACAACTAACCGAATCATACGTCGAATGTACGGTCACATGCCCGCCATTCACCGCTATCGTATCCGTTTTCGTACAGCCTAGATCGTTGGTTACCGTAACCACATAGTTTGTATTAGTATTTGGCAGTGCTATTGGGTTGGCACACGTAGTACAGCTCAAACCCGCAGCCGGCGACCAGCTATAGGTTAATGGCAGGGCAACGTCTGTTGCACCTGAGGTAAGTGTTATCGGGTTACCAAAGCACAATGTAGTGTCATGACTTGGATTAAGTTGTAAATGTGAAGGCCTTACTCTTGTATAAAGCGTATCAGGGCAACCGAAACCTGCGTATGGCTGCATAATAACCGCATAAGTAGTAGCTACCGGCGGCATAGGCAATGTTATTGACTGAGTTGAGCCATAAATAGTAGTAAATGTCAGTGAATCATACCAGGTATAAACACTGAAGCCCGAAGGTGCATTAAGCGTAGTAGTGGTAGAATCGCAACCACCGGCAGAAATAGAGAATAACCCGCAGCTCATATCCAGATATCCATATCCGAAGTGACCACCTAAAGCGCAATCTCCACTGGCAAAATCAATTTTGATCGTTGTGCCACCCAGGCCCGAAAGGTTAATACTAGCTGTTGTCCATGATTTATAATAAACAGCAGAACCCGTTGAAGCTAGCGTAAAACCCGGCAATCCCGAAGTATAGTTGTAGTTATATTGAGCACAAGCAATTGGCACATTAGTTGCAGAATCATAAGCATGCACCTCAAATCTAGGCTGATTCGTTGCATCGTGTGGGGTACCTGTAGCACCTCCATCCTGCACCACAACCGCATACCTGTAGATCAGGCTGTAGTTAGATACGGTAGCAGGTACGTGTATATAATACCTGGCCATTTCCGCTTCCGCACCGGTACTACTGTTACCTAGTTTCAACGAAAATGATCCGCCTCCGGGTGCTACAATTGGAAATAGACCGAACGGATCAACTCCAGCTCCCGATGTTAGTGTATGTCTCCCCGCTACAAGACCCGGTGTAGGTGTCGC
>CANBQQ010000429.1 GCA_947371715.1 Flavipsychrobacter stenotrophus | reverse complement strand
GGCTACGATGGTGGGGCATGCTTCTCTCCCGATGGCAAAAAGATCGTTTGGAGAGCATCAAGGCCGCAGACAGCTGAAGAGATAAAGGAATACAAAGATCTGCTGCTCCAAGGGCTGGTAATGCCCACTAAAATGGAAGTGTTTGTAGCCAATGTAGACGGCTCTGACGTTCACCAGGTGACTAAACTGGGCAAGGCCAACTGGGCACCTTCATTCACCCCAGATAGTAAGCACATTGTCTTCGCTTCCGACTACGAGTATGAGCGTGGTTTTCCATTCAACCTATACCTTATAGGCATTGACGGCACAGGCCTGGAGCGGATCTCTCACGATGGTAGCTTCGACGCATTTCCTATGTTCTCACCCGACGGCAAGAAATTCATTTTCAGCTCTAACCGCAACAACAACGGCGGTCATGACACAAACGTTTTCGTCTGCGACTGGGTAAACTAACGTGACCTCATTGAATTACAATTGTTATGTACAAGCCCTGAAAGGGCGACATCAATAGCCCGGGGTTTTAACCCCGGGTAAGTTAACCCCAGTCACAAAGCCCTGAAAGGGCGACATAACTGTGTATGCGACCTACTAATCACGTAAACTTAAAGTCAGACAGTAATACGCCTACAAATTAACGGAATCTTATACATTATTTTTAAGTGATTTCGTTCATTATATAGCATAATGTACTATTATTGCACAAAGGGATAGCAGGCGCAAGCTTAGCTATCCTTTTTTTACCACTATACTTTTTTGATTTTATTTGATTTAACACAGCATGGAAAATTTTTCATTCCCTTTTCAACAAACATCAGGCACCACATTGCCTGCTCATATACAGCAGCTTATAGAAGCGGCAAATAAGGCTACACATTTCGCTTACGCACCTTATTCACAATTCAGGGTGGGTGCAGCGGCACTACTTGCTGATGGCTCTATAAAAACAGGTTCCAATCACGAGAATGCTTCTTATCCTGCCGGCATATGCGCTGAGCGCGGACTACTTTCGGGCATCAACCCGCTCGACAAACAACAGCAGATATTGGCTATGGCAGTATGCTATACCAGTAATACCGACAACACTACTCCACTATCGCCGTGCGGCATTTGCAGACAGACTATCCTTGAAATGCAGCTGGCACAAGATGCGCCAATAGCCATGTATATGTGCAGCCCCGATGGACAAGTGATCTACGTAGAAGACGCCGCACACCTGCTACCTTTCTATTTCAGCAGTAAGAACCTGAAGAATAAGTAACTCATAAACTAAAAAGAAGAAAAAGAGCCCTAGTCCTCTTTCCTCAACTTCCGCAGCACAGCCATAATAACTACTACCAGCACTATATAAGTAACTATATAGGCAATGGTGAGCATCAGCCATTCTGTGCCGGGGCGGGTAATGTGCAGCTTCGTATCGTCATAATACTTCTTGAACGCATAGATCGACCCAAACACAAGCCCCCAGGTGGCCCACCTGAAATAATTATTTTTCATGCTGCAAATTAATGAACGTAATTAAGATAAACAGATAAGACCTAGATCTGAATAAAAGGCTGCCCATATGAGCAGCCATTTTCTATTTTCAAATACTTGTTGTTATCAATGCTCCAACGCACCCAGATAGCGCTCCGCATCCAGTGCAGCCATACAACCGCTGCCGGCTGCACTAACTGCCTGACGGTATATTTTATCCTGTACATCGCCGCAGGCAAAAACCCCTGCTATGTTTGTTTTGCTGCTGCCGGGCTGAGTGATCAGGTAGCCCTGCTCATCCATATCCAGCATACCCGTAAACAGGTCAGAATTTGGCTTGTGACCAATAGCTACGAAGAAAGCCTTCAGCGGCACCACAGTTTCCTCATTGGTTACGTTGTTACGCACCTTCATGCCATCAACCTTGTGCTCGCCCAGTACTTCTACAGGATCGGTATTCCAGTAAACCTGTATATTAGCTGTCTTCAATACCCTGTCCTGCATCACCTTGCTGGCGCGCATTTCACCACGACGAACCAGCATATGTACCTTGCTGCATATCTTAGATAAGTAAAGCGCCTCTTCACATGCAGTATCACCTGCACCTACTATAGCTACTTCCTGGTTCTTAAAGAAGAAACCATCGCATACTGCACAGGCAGATACACCATGACCATTCAGGCGCTCTTCAGACTCCATACCCAGCCACTTGGCCGATGCACCGGTAGCAATGATCACCGCGTCTGCTTCTATCCACTTTTCCTCGTCTACTTCTATCTTAAAAGGCCTCTGTGAAAGATCTACCTTGGTAACCATACCCCAGCGGATATCGGCGCCCATGCGCTGTGCCTGCTGTTCAAAATCTACCATCATCTGCGGACCCATTACGCCATTAGGATAACCCGGGTAGTTTTCTACATCGGTAGTAATGGTCAACTGGCCACCCGGCTGAATGCCCTGGTACAATACCGGATTAAGGCCTGCACGTGCCGCATAAATGGCAGCAGTATAGCCTGCCGGTCCTGATCCTATGATAAAACAATGGACTTTTTCTATATCACTCATATTCTATGATTTCTAATTTTCTTTTTTATCGAGGGTTAAAGATGCAAAACTATTTGTAATGCAGCAAATCGTATATACCCACGTTGTTTAACTATTTTACACTCCACCCTTGCAGTCAATTTGATTGTCTCAAGAAAACTCATAGCCACGAAGTGGCGAAACATAACAGCCGGGGGTGAAGCCCTCGGTCTGATAGACCACACACATTAGCCCTGAAGGGGCGAGACAACTAATAATACTATACACAAAATCACCTTAACAATACCATTCTATCCACCATCTACCCCCTATGGATGCGCCACCCTATCGTAATACAACGCTCCATACCCTGCCCACGATCCCAGCGCACCATTGGTCATATTGGTTTTCACATTAATGGGCGACGAGAATGGATTACCGCCCGAGCGGATAGCAAACTCATACGTGTTCCAGAAGTCGTAAATACCCTTATCTACCTCACACCATTTCAGCGTTACAGAATCACCGGGGAAGAAGTAGTATACCGAATCCGAATTGCTGCTACCACTATTATCATCCGGTGTACCTGCAAACAAGTCTATGTTTTTTACCGGCTGGCCATTAACCAACTCATCTGTAAATATCCCACCGGGGTTGAACTGTTCATTATTCCTCTTAGTAAAATACTTTACATAGTTACCCGGGGTATCCGGGTCGGTATAGTTAGCAAACATTTCCAGGGCAGTAGCCGGAGTTGTTGGCCTTTTAAATACCGGCTCGCCAAACCACACCGTGTCGGGGCCCTTAGGATAAGGGATCTTCGTTATTGAAGAATACCGTTGACCATCCTTATCTATCGTCAGCGTATATGTTTTACCCAGTTCACCCACCAGCACATTGCCCAGGTTAGTAGTGTCTATAAAGTAAACATAAAACCTGTTCCCGCCCGATGTGTCTATCGAATACTCCTTAAGTGTGATCGTTTTA
>CANBQQ010000428.1 GCA_947371715.1 Flavipsychrobacter stenotrophus | reverse complement strand
AATACAACAACCCTATGCCCGATAGAAAATTACATCCCAATCGGGCATCGCCCCAAAACCTACTTCTTCGGCTTCCTCTTGATCGGCTTCTTATACTTCAGCTTCATTTTGTCGGAGTGCTTTATTTTGGTTGGGTCTTTCATGCGCTTGGCCGATCGTTCGTGGAAGGCGGCGCCAACGTTTTCGCGCTTGGGTATCTTTACAAATATCTCTTTCAGGTTGCCCTTGGGCTGCTCTTCATAGGTTAGCTCGGTCGATATTTCCAGATGGTCGAGCAGCGGCAGGGTGGGTATCTTGTAGTTCATCAGCTCTTCTATGGCTGTCTTGTAGGCTTCTTCTTTTTCGTTGGTGAAGGTGATGGAGATACCTTTTTTATCGGCGCGGCCGGTACGGCCTATGCGGTGTATATAGTTCTCGGGTATATCGGGGGTGTCGAAGTTGATAACGTGTGTTACCTCGCTTATGTCCAGACCACGGGCTATGATATCGGTAGCTATGATAAACCTGAAGGTGCCTGCCTGGAACTGGTTGACGGTGTTGAACCTGAAGTTCTGGTCTTTGTTGCTGTGTATTACGCCCATCTCCTCGTTAAACTTTGGTTCCAGCTGTTCATACACATCATCGGCCATGCGCTTGGTGGCTACAAATACCAGCACTTTGGTCATGTCTTTGTCTTCGGTGAGGAGTAGTTTCAGCAGGTTTATCTTGGTGTAGAAGTTGGGTACCTGGTAGCCTATCTGGCTTATGTTATCGAGCGGGGTGCCGGTGGGTGCTGCTTCTATGATCACGGGGGCATTGAAGTAGGTGTCCATCAGCTTTTCCACGTCTTCGGTAATGGTGGCCGAGAAGAGCAGGTTCTGGCGCTTTACGGGCAGCAGGTCCAGTATGTTATTGAGCTGTGTGCGGAAGCCGAGGCTCAGCATTTCGTCCATCTCATCTATTACCAGCTTCTTAATGTTCTTTAGTTTTAGTGCGCCGTTGTAGGCGAGGTCCAGCAGTCGGCCGGGGGTGGCTACCACTATGTCGCAGCCGTTTTCTATGGCCGCCAGTTGCGTCTTCATGTTCACGCCGCCAAAAGCGCCTACCACTTCTACGGTCATGTAGGGGGTCAGTTCTTTTACCGACTCCACTACCTGCACCACCAGTTCGCGGGTGGGCACCAGTATCAGTATCTGCGGATAACGGTCTTTGCCATATTTCCACTGGCGCAGTGCGGGCAGCAGATAGGCAAATGTTTTTCCGGTACCCGTCTGGGCTATACCGCATACGTCTTTGCCCGACATCACTACCGAGAAAGCCTTGGCCTGTATGGTAGTAGGTGTTACGTATCCACGTTCGGTAAGTGCGTTGAGCAGCGGGGTAGTGAGGTTGAAATCGGCGAAAGTCATGGTATGTATTTAAGTCGTAAGTCGTAAGTAAAAAGTTGTAAGTTGTGGGTTGTGGTTGTTGTTGGTTTTGTTAGGAGATTTGACAACTTTTTAGAAAGTTGTCAAATCTGATGCCCGGGCAACTAAAATATTGTAAATGTGATAATTGGTAACGTTATATAATAGTGTAGGTTATGTACATCGTCCACTATTTAGATTTGACAACTTTCAGAAAGTTGTCAAATCTGATATTTTAATATTTTATTCTTCATTTACTTGCAATAACTTCTTCATCTGTCCCATATACTGATTGGCCAGGTCATCGCGATGCAGCTGGTGGTATATGTTGGCCATCAGGTTTAGCATTTCTACGTTGTTGGGGTCGGCCTTCATGTAGTTGTTGAAGTACATAAGGGCGGTATCCACGCTGTTGCGGTTCAGTGCTTCAAATCCTTTGGCATCATCGTAAGATGGTCTTTTGGCCAATGAACTCAGCGGGCAATCGTTAACCGCAGCGGTAAACAGTGTGCTCTTCGGCAACCATGTGCGGGCTTTTATCTCTTCTTCAGGTATCAGTGCTATATGATAGATGGAGTAGTCCCACAGCTTCTGGTTGCGCTCGGGATAGCGCACATAGTAGATCTTTACATTGCCCACACCTTCAAAATATTTCAGCAGCAGGTGGGCGCAGTTACTGGCAATGGTCACTGTATCGCCGGGTTTCAGCTTGGGCAGCTCGTTCTTTTTGAAATAGTCTACATCCTGCTTCACGCTGTTGTAGTAGTAGTCCATCTCATAATTGGTATAAGCGCCCTTTACCCCGCCTGCAAAGGTATTGAAGTAACAGATGGTATTGGGGAAAGAGGTAACAATAAATGCCAATGGCTCCAGCAGCAGCAGTGTCGCAATGGCCATTCCGTATTTAAAGTTCTTTTTAGCCAGGTAATTGGTCAGGCAATACCAGCCACCGGTAGCCGCAATGGCCAGCGATGGGAAGGCAAACATCACATGCCTCCAGCCATGGTACACATTGGCCTTAGAGTAAATGATGTAGAATACAGGGAAAATACCTGTGAAGATGACGAAGTAAATATTAGCTGCAGCGGGATGTTTGCGGATGCTGAACAGGAAAACACCCATCAGCACAAGTCCGGTAAGCAGTACATAACTGTTGGTAATGATAAAGCTCTTGGTAAGGAAGTTGCCGGGCAATTCGTTAGATGGCATCTTGCTGCCTTCAAACAACTGACCTATCGTTACCTTAAAATTGCTCATTTCGTGCAGGGCAGTAAGCGGGTTAGATATCGGGTTTTTCTGTCCGTAAGGCCAGAAGATACTACCCGCCAGGTAACCCAACACAGCCACTATGGCTATGGGTTTGATGAACGCTTTAAGATTTACTTTCTGATCCTGGAACCATTGTTTTACTACGTAGATAATGCCCGAGAATACGAACAGGTAGGGGATCAGCAGGATACCACCCACACGCACATCTATGGTAATGCCTATGCTGAGGATGGCCAGTACACAAGCCTTTATACTCGGCTTGGGAAAGCCTTCAAACAGCTTGATGATGAAGTAGATGGCGGCAATATAGGCGGTAGCAAAGGGTACATCCTTAGGGTTGTTCATAGCATGCCCCAGGAAAAATGGTGAGGCAAACATCAGCCAGGCGCAGAATACACCCGCCTGCTTGTTGAAAGAACGGGCAGCTATTTTGGCAGCAAAGAGTATAGCCAGGAAGCCTGCCCATGCGTTCAGCATATGGCGGGTAGCATATTCGCCCAGTGGAGAGAATTTGTTCACAATGGCGCAGATCAGGTCGAAGAAACCGCCATAGTACTGCATCACGCCATCGCGGTTGTAGTCTTTAGGCATGTTCAGTACGGTCTGGTCGCTACCGAAGGTGGTAAAGTATTTAAGAATGGCCTTACCATATTCGTTCATATCCACCTCATCGCCCGAAAGGCCGTAAGAAAAGCTCATAACGGTCATGAGGATGAGGATAAGCGCCAGGCTGGCCATAAAAATATTGCCCCATAGCTTATTGTCCTGCTCAGTTGATTGCGGATAAAAGGTAGATGCCTGTGCGGCAGCTGTTGGTTTATTTACAGTCTTTG
>CANBQQ010000427.1 GCA_947371715.1 Flavipsychrobacter stenotrophus | reverse complement strand
CATAGAGACATTTAAGACACTGACCATAAGCAAGAGGGCCATGCTGAAGCATTGCTACTTTGGGCCGGGTTCGTTAGAGTTGTTCAATAAACTGGCTGATGAGCAAAAGAGCGTGGTGCTGGTATTGGGTCATTATGGCAACTGGGAATGGGCTGGTAATACGTTCAGCCTCTTGTGCAAGCAGCAATTGTATGTGATCTATCACCCGCTGGCCAATAAGCAGTTTGATAAGCTGATGTACGACATGCGGTCGCGCTTTGGCACGAAGCTTATTGAAATGAAGAACACATTTAAAGAAATGTTGTCGAACAAAAGTGAAATCAACACAACCGCCTTCATTGCTGATCAGACACCTTCTAACCAGAATGCTTACTGGACCACCTTCCTGCACCAGGACACGCCAGTGTTCAGAGGTACGGAGATCATAGCCAAGAAGCTAAATAGAACTGTGGTGTATATGTCGATAGACAAAGTGAAAAGAGGGTATTATGAAATGAATGCCGAAGTGCTGTGCGATCAACCTGGCTCAACGATAGAAGGACAGATATCTGAAATGCACACCAAACGCCTGGAAAAAGATATCATTGCCCGCCCCGAAACATGGTTATGGTCACACAGGAGATGGAAACATAAGAGGCCGGTGGAGGGGGCGTAAGGTTCTATTTAAAGTAATGACTACAGGTAATGGTTTGTTGGTAACTGTTTCTATTTATAGAAATCATCCGGCCAATCTTCAATCCGACCTATACTATCAACGTAAGCTACTTTTCGATCGTTGAAGACTATCACTGCAAAACAATCAACGTTGCAGCTAGTACATTCCCCATGGCAGCACTCAGAAACTGTCTGTTCATTGGTTGGCTCTATTGCATTTCCTTGTGCCCAGTCTTCAAAAACAGGGTGGTCTTTGTCAAACCAAGGCAGTACGTCACCTAACTTATAAGTATGGTCGTGAAATCTCTCTGATCCTGGTCCATCATAGCTTGATGCAACGTGGGTTTGATACCTGATAATACTGGTGTTGCCGCAATTGGGGCACTTGGCTGTAAATACGATCCAATTAAAAGCGCCCATTTGAGAGAGTTTGAACTGCGAAGATCAGACCATGTATAAATACAAAATACCACCTCCATAAATGTATACGGAGGTGGCAGATCTTATATCTTAGAAAATATTAGTAGTTCCTGTTAAAGTTGCTTTTGTAGCCGCCTTCGCTGTTTGCATTGTTATATCCGCCGCTGTTACCACCTGGTCTTGGTATTCTTGGTTTGAACGGACGGCCGCCAGGGCTAGTGCCATAGGCAGGCTTTTGAGATCCACGGGTATTAGTGCTTTGCTTAGCTTCCTTTACCGAAATAATGTTGCCTTCAAAATAGCTCATGTCCAGGTTGTCAATAGCATCCTGCGAGCATCCAAGGCTGCTCATTTCAACGAATCCGAAACCACGGGACATACCTGTGGCGTTGTCAAAGATCACCTTGCTAGACATGATCTCACCAAACTCAGCAAATAGAATGCGGAGTGCTTCAGCGGTGGTTTCCGGGTTAAGATTTCCAACGAAAATGTTCATACGTTTATATAGATAAACTAATGGTTAGGTAAAAAAGTGTAAAAAAGAGTTACTTCAAATTTAACGCATTTTGTGCGTTAAATAAAATAAATAGCCTGATCTTTTTACAGATCAGGCTTCAAAATAAAGGAATAAACTACAATTAGAAAAGTGATTGGCGTTATAACTATTAGAAAATACCAAGAAACTAAGCATATCATAGCAGTTTACCAACCCAAAACTGTCTTAAGCTTAGCCATTCCGCTTTTACTAACCAGTGCTTTTGCACCGCAATGTAGCAGGGCCACATGACTTTCCTTTTCATAAGGTTCAATTCTCGAAAGCTGACTTACAGGTATCAGGTATGAGCGATGCACTCTTATAAACTGCTGCGGATCTAGCGACTGTTCGATATGGGAGAGGGTGCTCTTTTTAAGGTACGTACCATCTTTGGTAACGATCTTTACATAATCATCGCTTGCTTCAATATAGAAGATATCCTGCGCAGGAATGATACGGATAAAACCATTGTCCTTTACCACAATCCTGTGCTGGTAGCCTTCATTCACGTTGTTCTCTATAACCGGTGCTACAGATGGTAGCTTTTTATCTGCAGCCTGCTGCAGCCATTTCTGCATAGCCTTGTCAAATCTGTCGCGGGTTACAGGTTTAAGAATGTAGTCTATGGCATGTGTCTCAAATGCTTTCAGCGCATACTCATCAAATGCTGTAGTGAATATTACCGATGGTGGCGTGTCTAATAACTCCAGCATCTCAAATCCATTAACGCGTGGCATCTGAATGTCCAGGAAAATGAGGTCAGGCTTTAATTCCTGTATTGCTTTAAAACCTTCAAATCCGTCGGCGCACTCAGCTACTATTTCTATTTGTGTGTATGGTTGTAATAAAGAGCGGATCAGTTGCCTGGCCAGCTGTTCATCGTCTATAAGTATTACTTTATACATGGCTCTGTGGTATTTTCAATATTGTCGTAAAATTTTGGTCGTCGTTAGTTGTTTCCAATAGGTCGGTACGGGCATATAACAAATATAATCTTCTCCCCACACCTTTCAATCCAAATCCGGTTCCCTTTGGCGGCTGGAAATTGCTATCGAATGGGTTGGTGACTTTCAGCACCAGCATATAGTCTTGTTCTTTGATATCAATATTTATCTGCACTTTACCTGTCTTTCCGTAGAGGCCAAACTTTATCGCATTTTCGAGAATTGGTTGAAACAGGAAAGGGGGAATGGTGGCCTTTTCACTGAAGTCTTTTTCAAATGAAATGCTCAGTCGATCTCCGAATCGCACAGATTCGATAGCGAGGTAGGATTCGATGTATACTATTTCTTCATTTACTGATATGATATCCTCTCCTTCACGCTTAACCGAACCTCTGAGGAAGTCAGATAATTTCCCGATCATTTCCTGTGCTTTGTCGGGTGATATTAATACCAGGGCATTAATAGAGTTAAGGCTATTGTATAAGAAATGCGGTTGTAATTGCTGCCTGAGCTTAAATAATTCTGCTTCTTTTAGCAGGTCGGCAGCGTCGCTATGCTGTTGAAAGCGACTGTTTATGGCCAGTATGTTTTTGCGTAGTGCCGCATTAGTAGACATCCACGTGTAGAAAATCAGTATCAGTATAAATCTTATTGGTAACGTATTACGCAGCCACACAAAATAAGCCGTACTGTTGGCGTCTTCCTTTACGATCCAGTTAAGCATCTGCACCTCGCCAAAAGTGGACAGTGTAGCAAGTGCAATGGCAATAAGTACGGCGTACGAGAACAATGTGACCTTAGTAGGGTAGGCCTTTATCAATAACATTATACTCCACACCGAAAGACTAATTACCAGCATATTGCATACTGCATCATTGATAGCAATATTCCAGTTAAAGCCAAACGTGTCGTGTAATATAAACACATGTTTTGCCGCTCCTATCAGTGCG
>CANBQQ010000426.1 GCA_947371715.1 Flavipsychrobacter stenotrophus | reverse complement strand
CTCGGAACATTGCATTGGATAATGCTTCAATAATCGTTCCATCCTGCTTAATAAGAGACTGTTTAGCCATAATTTTTCGGACTGCAAAGGTAGGTAAAAGAATTTAAATAAATACGCAAATAAAAATAATTATTCACTTTTTTGACATTTTTTCTTCATTTTTTGACTTTTCAGACAAACAATAAAGGAAAATATCTCATAGATGAATGAAATGGGATGCAAATATACACTACTACAACAACTATTTAAAAAATTTCATCAACCAAATGTGGGTAACACGTAAAATATGATGTGGAACACAATGTAGTGATGTACCTAGATTTGGGAAGCGGCTTATATGGACATGCGATACCTTCAGCATCGTTCCCTTACTATTGATCGTTTTCTATAGACTTGTGATGCCTTCAGCATCATTACATGGACTCATTTCCTGTAACTATAGGTATTTGTAAACGACATTTACTCTACCCTACTCCAATACAATATTATACATTTGCGCTACAGACAAGTTCTGTATCATTTATCCAATATCTGCATATGCGCTTCAAATATATTCTGCTTTTCAGCCTTCTCGTTCTTTCATTGAGCAGTTGCCATGATAAAATACTGGTAGATGTGGTGGTTCATCATGGCAAAATATACACCGTTGATAGCCTGTTCACAATGGCCGAAGCTTTTGCTGTTAAAGATGGCAAGATCATTGCCATTGGTAAAAATGAGGATATACTGATGAAGTATAAAGGAATTGATGTGGTAAATGCCAAGGGATACCCGGTATACCCGGGATTTATAGACGCACATGCGCACTTTGTTGGCTATGGTCGTTCCTTGTTTGAAGTCAACTTATACGATTGTAAGAGCTGGGACGAAGTAATAACCAGGGTACAGACCTTTGTACAGGCCAACCCTAATGAAAAATGGATACGTGGCCGCGGCTGGGATCAGAATAAATTCCCCGGACAGGCATATCCGGATAATGTAAAGCTGAGTGCGACATTCCCCGGCAAACCTATACTACTGGAAAGAGTTGATGGGCATGCAGCTATAGCCAGTAATGCAGCACTGGAATTAAGTACAATAACCACAACCAGCACGCTACAAGGTGGCACAATAGAAGTAAAAGATGGAAAAGTAACCGGCCTTTTGATAGATAATGCGGTAGATCTGGTATCGAGAGTAGTACCAAGGCCTGTAAAAGCAGATTATAAAAAATGGCTGGATGCAGCACAGAATAGGTGCTTTGAGCAGGGTCTGACCACTATTACAGACTGCGGATTAATGTATTATGAAGCGGAAATGATAGACACATTGCAGCGCGACAGCGTGCTGAAAATGCGTGTGTATGTAATGCTTACAGACTCTGCATCAAATTTTCAGCGTTACCTGGGCAAAAAGCCATACAAAACCGACAAGCTATATATAAAAGGTGTAAAAGCCTATGCCGATGGTGCACTCGGCAGCCGTGGAGCATGCTTGCTGCAGCCTTATAGCGACAAACCGGGCTGGATGGGCTTTCTTCTGAATCCTACAAGCCACTATGATTCTCTGGCCGCCATATTGGTGAATACTGATTTCCAAATGTGCACACACGCTATTGGCGATAGTGGCAACCGTATGGTGCTGCGCATATATAATAAGTACCTGAAGGGAAAGAATGATAAGCGTTGGAGAATAGAGCACGCGCAGATCGTAAACAAAGAAGACTTCAACATGTTTGGCAGCGCATCAGTAATTCCATCGGTGCAGCCTACCCATGCTACAAGTGATATGTATTGGGCGGCAGACAGGCTTGGAGCAGAAAGACTGAAAGGCGGTTATGCCTACAAACAACTGCTGGAACAGAACGGATGGATAGCATTGGGAACAGATTTTCCGGTAGAGGATATATCTCCTATTAAAACATTTTACGCAGCGGTTGCCAGGATGGACGCCAAAGGCTCACCAAAAGGAGGCTTCCAACCGGAGAACAAGCTAACACGCGAACAAGCCTTGAAGGGAATGACCATTTGGGCAGCTAAGGCGAATTGCATGGAGAATGAAACCGGCAGCCTGGAGATAGGCAAGAAGGCGGACTTCATCATCGTCAACAACGACCTTATGCTGGCACCAGAAAATGAATTGTTAGACACAAAGGTGTTTACAACTTTTGTGGGTGGTGACAGGGTTTATGGGAAATAATTACAATAATCTCTTCCCCTCGTTGCTCGCCTCTATCAATTTCTTTAACCTGGCCACCTGAGTCTTTTCCTGTTTGGCATCCATTATGCGGTGTATCATCTGTTTTTTATAACCGGGTGGTTGTTTGGTAAAGAAAGCCCATGCCTCTTTCTTTTTCTTAAATTCCTTTTCATATGCTGCGGCAAGAGGTGTAGCCTCTTTTTCGTAGCTATAGATTGATGACTTGTGATCCTTACGCAATTCAAATGCGGCTATGCCTTCAAGCATCATTAATTTTTGCGCGGTCAGCTTTTCCACCTTGGCAATATTGATGGAGCTCCATATGCTGGTTGGTTTACGCGGAGTAAACCTGATGGTATAACTAACTTCATCACGCCCCCCGCGCACCCCATCTATCCAGCCAAAGCATAGCGCCTGGTCTACAGATTCGGGCCAGGACATGGATGGTATACCTGAATCCATTTTATAAAATCCAACCAGCAGTTCTTTTTCCTTCTTCGCGTTTTTTTTGAGCCACGCTCTGAAATCATCCTGTGTCGGGAAAAAAGTTGGTTCCATGTATTGGGTATTAGTAGAGTTGACGGCTAAATTAATAATTCTAACAACATACCAAAGTCCTGACATAAAATCCGATGGCACAATATTTTTAGTGAACCTAATAACTAAAAAAACACAACACCATGAGATCGCTACTGTATATCATCGCAATTATTCTTGTTATAGGATGGCTTCTCGGATCTTTCGCATGGCATGCGGGAAATCTGATACACATATTACTTGTACTGGCCGTAATATCATTGTTATTAGGTGTTATCCGAAAGGGTAACGTGTAACAAGTTAAAAGTCATAAGTCAAAACCTAAAAGTGGTAAAGCTGTCAAGGCTTATCTTGCACAATCAGCTTAAATTAATATCACCCGCAAAGGTAAAGCAAAAAAGACAGGCTGACCTTTGCAGATCAGCCTGTCTTTTTATGAATATTGGATGTGTTATTATTTCTTCATCAAGCTACCTGTGTAGGTAGATTCATTACCTACTATACGATAGTAATACATGCCTACTGGCAGGTTTTCTGCATTAACAGTGTTAGTTGCCGTCGTTTGCAAAGCCTGCGTATGAACCAGCTTACCATCTGCAGAGAATAGCTGCATGGTCATTTCATTGCTAGTGCTACCAGTTATTGACACAAACCAGTTGTTGTCAGTAGGATTAGGATATACAAATACATTAGCATTACCTGTTGTTACATTTTCAACACCGGTAACGGCACCTGAAGGATAATATCCTGAACCGCCCCCTGTAAGGTTGGTAGTCAATATATGCGCAAA
>CANBQQ010000425.1 GCA_947371715.1 Flavipsychrobacter stenotrophus | reverse complement strand
TACAACCATATGGCTTTAGATACTTCTTCGTGGAAAGATGTTTTGTTCTTTTCTGCCAGCAGTTTTTTGGCGGTCATCAGTCTTTGTAATGCTATTTTGTTGGCCTTCTTATGTCTTATCATAGCATTGTCATGCTCATCACTTTTCTTTCTCCACACCAGCAAGCCTACAAATGCCAGCACAGGCAGTGCATAGAGCGACCAATAGCCGGTTGATTCTAAAAGTGGCTTGTTCTTCACCTGCAGGTCACTAAGGTTTTTAGTGGCATTAGCATTAATGTCTTTTCTGGCTACAGAAACATTTTCAGTTGGCTTTGCAGGGTTATAGTGCTTTCCCGGTGTTACGTGCACTTTTATAGGCTCGGTATTGACTGTTACATACTTTCCTGCGGTTGCATCAAAGTAAGTAAAAGGGACTGATGGTATTTCGTAGTCTCCCGGTGTTTGTGGAGTAATTGCGTAAGTTATTATCTTGGATCCGCTTATCGTTGTACTACGGCCGGTAATTGTGTCTACTACTACCGGGTCGTATGTATTGATGCCGTTTGGCAGGTGCAGTTTTGGCGGGGCAATGAACTTGATGTTGCCGCTGCCGCTAATTGTAAGGGTTAGGGTAGCCACATCATCAGTGGTCAGTTCTTTTTTATCCAGTTTGGCTTCAGCGGTAAACTTACCCACGGCACCACCATATTCCTCGGGCTGACCGTTATCGGGTAATGAAGAAACATTGATCTTTACCGGTGGGTTTTTTAGTGTAATCGGTACGTCTCTGAATACAGTTGCGTCATAGTAGGCATTGTTGAATACCGGGTCATTCATCATCAACGTTCCGGTAAATGGATTAACGAAATCGTCCGCTACTCGGCGGCGCACCTGTTGAGTGATCTTAGCAGCGCCTTTTATTTCTACAGGGTCGAGCTCCAATGCTCCTGCCTGTTGTGGGAATAATGCCAATTTTTTGATCAGGAATACCTGGTATTTCTTGCCGTCTACAACTTCTATTGTTGGTTTTGGCTGCGGAATGTCGAAATACTCTACCCAAAAACCGTTAAGGTCGGGTAGTCCGTTTAGCCCGGCTTCAAAAGGTATTCGGGAGTACAGTTTATAGCTGGCTGTTATCTGCTCACCTACATGCACCTTGCTTTTGTCTACTACCACTCTTACAAAAATATCTTTCTTAAGCTGTGCTTCGTCAATTGCCGGGTCAGCCGGTGCAGATTTTGACTGTGGTTGCTGTGGTTGTGCGCCCCGGGCCTGAGGCATTGGCATTGGCACACGTTGCATTTGCGCTTGTTGCATCCGCTGCATCTGTGCCTGCAGTTGCTGTAGCTGTCGCATTTGTTGCTGCATCATGGCCAACGGATTGGCATCATCATCTTCATCAAACATGCTCTGCTGCACAGGGCGCCTTGGTTGGGCCGGTGCCATCGAACCTGGTACTACTTCTATTGTTATCTGGTTAGATTGGTAAACGTGTCCCGAAGCATCTTTTGCCGAGGCCGGAGGAATAGTAAGCTTACCTTCTTTGTTGGGTCTGACTACATAGCTCACCTTTACCGAGTTGGTCCGAACACCATTTTCTATCGAGATGCTCTGAGAACCATATGGGCCTTCAAGTAGCGTGAAATCGCCAAAGCCATTTGGTTTTACTTCCTGAAGATTATCTACGTTACGAACTATATAGTCGATCTGCACCCTGTCTTTACTGCCGATCCTGCCTGAAGATGGGGTGGCTATAAAAGCCACTTGCGCCCATGCATGGCAACAACCCCCTAGTGCTAAAAGGAATAGTATGTTACAACGCCACATATGCTTAATGTGATTCATATTTAGGTATGCACAAAATTAATTTGATTGTTCATCTATCAGAAAAAGCAGTGGTTAAACCTACGTTAAAAAGAAATTTTATAAGTCCCCCTTAACAGGTCGCATTATTATGGTCTCCACATTAGCTTGCGGCGACAAATTTGCGGCACTCCATAGCATATTCGCTACATCATTCGCCTCCATTATGCGCTCGCTCGGGACACCACTGCCCTCCCACGATGGCGTATATGTAGCGCCGGGACATATGGCAGTCACCTTTATGTCGTGCGGTTTCAATTCTTCTCTCAGGTTGTCAGAAAATCCCAGCAAAGCGTATTTGGTAATACTGTATGATCCGCCATTAGGATATGCCTTAAGGCTGGCTACCGAGCACATATTGAAAATATGCCCGCTTCCTGCGTTTTTCATAGTCGGGGCAAGTACCCTGGTAAGGTGGTAAGCACTATATACATTTACTGCCATAAGTGTTTCCAACCTGTCGTCGGGCTCATCACAGATCTCACCGGGTAAAAATGAGCCGGCATTGTTCACCAGTATGTCTACCTGAGAAAAAGTATCCAGTACAAATTTTCCAAAAGCCTCAGTCTCATTTTTGTTTCCCAGGTCGGCAGGGTAGGCGGCTATTGTTGCTTTCGGGTACTGTGCGGTCCACTCCTGGGTTAGCTGAGACAACTTTTCTTTATTGCGTGCGCAAATGGCAACGGAGTATCCCTGGCTTAATAATTTTTCGGCTATAGTTTTGCCTATTCCTTGTGTAGCGCCTGTTATTACTGCGTGTGGCATAAAATTATTTGCGGGTAATTTACATTGATTTTGGCAAATGCGATATATAGCAATAATAGTGCATTTCGTTGGCGTTGGTTCTTTTGCAGTAATTTCGCCGCTCGCAGTTATGTCTATGGCCTTACGTCTTGCATCCTTCTTACTCTTTTTGTTCGCTCCCTTTATAGGTGGGGCGCAGCAGGATAATGATGCATGGCACCCGGTTCCGGCACAACACTATGGCTTTGTTCAGTACGATGAGAACGTGATCAGCCAGCCCCATGGCCTTGATTCTTTTTTTTACAAGCTGCAGGCATTAAGGCATAATCATAGCGGGCGGGTCAATGTTATTCATATTGGCGATTCACATACCCAGGCTGATGGCGTTACTGCTGTTATGCGGTTGGGTTTGCAGGAATATTTTGGCAATGCCGGCCGCGGATTGGTATTTCCTTACCAACTGGCCAATTCCAACGCTCCACATGATATCCGTTCTTCTTCCAACACTTCATGGAAAAGCAACAGACTCACCAGTCCTGATAAACCTATAGCGACTGGTATTTCAGGCTATGGTATTCAATCAGCCAATCAGAATGCCACTGTAAATATTGGACTTAAGGATATGGATGGCAGGCAGGAGCGATTTAACCGGATGGTGTTCTTCCTGTGCAATGATAACGTATGCTACCGGATGTCCGATAGCAATCTGGCTTCTCCGTTTACGTTTAATACAACCAGAAGTACTACTGAAAATTCATTTACTGTCAATACAGATTCGATGATCACCAGCTTTCAATTGGCTAAGGTAAGTTCTGCTACAGCAGTTGACTATAGCTTTTATGGGGTTTCGTTGGAAAAACGTGACACGCCCGGTGTTTTGTATCATACTATAGGGGTAAATGGTGCCCGCTACGATCAGTTTCTGCC
>CANBQQ010000424.1 GCA_947371715.1 Flavipsychrobacter stenotrophus | reverse complement strand
CGCAAACAGACTTATATAGCCATTAGCTATCCATACTAGTGCAAAACCTGCTATGATGTAGCCCCGCCAATCTGAGAGGAGTAATTTAAATCCTGTAAGGAATAGAAACGCGATTGTCACGTAATGGCTAAAGCAGTATTCGCAGGTAAATAAATAGAAGAACTTTCTCTGCATCAGTGTTTTGCATTTCTTACTTTGCTCAACACAATACTCCCGTGGTTCTCTGAACACTTCTTCATGTGTTACTGTCCACGCAACGCAGGCAATAGGTAGCGCAAGTACTAGTAGCCAGATTATTTGATCGCTTAAATGCATGTAAGTTCGGATTGATTTAACAGCACTAAAATCATGCCCCAAAACCGACATATATAAATCTCCAATGCTCTCGAGTAATTAAGACTACCTTACGCATTGAAATACACAGATGGAAGCACGGTTTGAAGAGTTGATAGAAGGGTTTGTTACAGGTAATATTGGTATTTCAGAGCATTTTCTAGGTTTGCCTCTTGCTGCGGCCTTGCACAAGAATTTACTACAGTTGGATAGTGATATGCTTATGATAAGAGCCGGCATTGGCAATACATTGGTAAGTGATAAAACACAGACCCTCCGGGGCGACAAAACGTGCTGGCTTGAGGCAATGACCAAGAATAGTGCAGAGATGGAATTTCTGGATATCATTGATCAATTCATCGGGCATCTTAACCAAACCTGCTATACCGGACTTACCTCCTGCGAATTTCATTATGCACTTTATGAGGAAGGAAAAGGGTATGCTAAGCATAAAGATCAATTCAGAAATCACAATGCCCGGAAATTCTCAATGATCAGCTACCTTAATGAAGACTGGCAGGAGCAGGATGGTGGTCAATTGATCATACATAATGACACACAACCGGAGTTGGTTATATTCCCCAACAATCAAAAGGCAGTGTTCTTTCAAAGTGATAAAGTTGTGCATGAGGTAGCCATTGCCCACCGGCCTCGGATGAGTATCACCGGCTGGTTAAAAAATTGAACTTTTATTTTGTTTAAGAAAATGCCGTTTTATTTAACCTACGGCTATAATTATGCATTTCATCCCCCTAAATCTACATTTCGTCATTTTTTTCATTTCTGTGTTCTTTGTTATGATAAATTGCAGTTACTTAGAATTGTGATATGGAAAACATGAAATCACTATCAATGGCAAAGCTTAGAGATAGTAAAGGTGAACAACTTGTGGTAGTTAATTCTATTCCCTGCTTGTATATTCTTCAAATGCGGGATGCAAAAGGCAAGATCTACACTTTTCGATTTGTAGTAGAAAAGTAAGCCGCAAATCTCTGTGCAATATTGTGTCTGTTCCAGACGCATATTTCTTTCTATTTATTCCATTAATACGATCATTTAGAACTTTAGTCTGAATATTATATACCAATTGGTATATTTGCTGAATGAGTAAGATCTCAAAATCTGAAAGGACGCGTGAATATATCATTGAAAATACAGCCGGTATTTTTAATGTGAAAGGTTATGCCGGTACCTCTCTGTCTGATCTTACTGAAGCTACTAAGCTTACAAAAGGCAGCATATACGGCAATTTTGAAAATAAGGAAGAAGTAGCACTAGCTGCATTTGATCACAACTGGAAAACAGTACAGGACATTGTGAAAGGCGAGATGGCGAAAAAAGGAACTTATATGGAAAAGCTGCTTGTTTATGTTAGCACATATGATGGCTTTTTCAAGTACCCTTTTCCTAAAGGCGGTTGCCCCATATTAAATACCGCAACGGAATCTGATGACACCCATCCGGCCTTGCGGAAGAGAGCTGCCGATGCATTGGTTTCCTGGAAGAATGCAATTGTACAGCTGGTAGAGAAAGGAATAACAGCCGGAGAGATAAGAAGTGATGTTGATGCTGAGCAGATAGCGCTGACTATTATGGCTATGATAGAAGGGATAATTATGATAACAAAGGCCACTGGTAATACTAAATACTGGCATAAAGTAATGCTGTCGGTTGAAAAATTGATTCGGGAAATGGCTTAATATTTTTTGACTAACAAAATACCGTTCGGTATAAAATGGTGGATATTATGGATAGTGTAGCACACATTATTATTGAAAATTCATGTAAATAGGAATATTATGAAAGAAGTATTTATTGTTGCCGCGAAGCGCTTACCGGTCGGCGGATTGTTAGGTAGTTTATCTCATTTATCTGCAACAGATTTGGGTGCATTGGCCATTAAAGGGGCAATCGATGCAACAGGGATCTCTGTGGGGGATATCGATGAGGTATATATGGGTAATGTGCTGTCAGCCAATGTAGGCCAGTCTCCCGCGCGGCAGGCTGCAATATTTGCAGGGATACCCGATACCGCGGATGCTACAACAATCAACAAGGTATGTGCATCGGGTATGAAAGCAACAATGATAGGTGCACAGCAAATACAGCTTGGGCTGTCTGATATTGTTGTTGTTGGTGGAATGGAGAGTATGAGCAATGTGCCGCATTACAATTATATTAGAAAGGGGCATAAGTACGGAGATGTTACCCTTATAGATGGAATGATAAAAGATGGCCTGTGGGATGTGTATAATGACTTTCACATGGGCAGGGCTGCAGAGCTTTGCGCCAGAGAATACAATATTTCGCGCGATGCGCAGGATGAATATGCGCTAGCTTCATATGCTAAGGCGGCAAAAGCCACAGCCGATGGCAAGTTTGATGCTGAGGTGATACCTGTTAACATTAAGCTGAAGTCAGGGGATATCATCATGACGAAAGATGAAGATGTCTACAAGGTCATACCCGATAAGGTAGCAAAGTTGAAACCGGCATTTGAAGAAGGAGGGACAGTTACGGCAGCCAATGCGAGTAACTTAAATGATGGTGCAGCCGCATTGTTGCTTGTATCTGCAGAGGCATTGGAAAAATATGGTCTGCAGCCGCTGGCTAAGATCATAGGTTTTGCTGATGCCGCAAGTGCGCCTGAATGGTTCACAACAGCGCCTTCTAAAGCCATCCCTAAGGCGCTGGCCAATGCAGGTATCACACTTTCTGATGTGGATTTTATTGAGATCAATGAAGCATATGCGGCAGTAGTGCTGGCCAACCAGCAGATACTTGGCATTGATGCGGAGAAAGTAAATGTATATGGAGGGGCAGTAGCCATAGGCCATCCATTGGGTGCTTCAGGTGCCCGGGTTATCTGCACACTTATATCAGTATTGCATCAGGAAGGTGGCAAGTATGGTGTAGCAGCCATTTGTAATGGTGGAGGTGGTGCATCTGCTATTGTTATTGAGAAAATTTAACAACTAACAATAACGCCGACATCTCCATATGAAGAAAAAGATCGCTTTTGCACTTATAATGGGCATTATTACAACAGGTACTATTTCATTTACACTAATTTCGATCAATGTTGGTTTTGTCTCGAATTTTATGAATATCTGGATCCGGTCCTGGTTTATAGGATATCTTGTTGTTGTGCCCATAATATTGTTTATTGCACCCCGGATTCAAAAA
>CANBQQ010000423.1 GCA_947371715.1 Flavipsychrobacter stenotrophus | reverse complement strand
TTCCGGAGTTACTTCAGACTCATCTACACCCAGTTTGTCTACGATGATTTTCTTAACGCGATTTGCAATTTCAGACATAATAGTGTTTTTAAATTTTTGTTGCAAAATTATACTTTTTAGGATAACGAGAAAGGAATAATTTTTATTTCGGGAATCTTTTTTTTGTATGTGATAAATCGAAATGCAACTGCATCCCTTTAAACACATCTTCCCTCCACTTAATTTTCCATCATCTAACCCCTATTCAACTACTTGTTCATTTTATCTTTTAACCTAACGAAACCCTTACTCAATCTACATTACAGCACCACAAACTTCATAACTCGCCAATGTTTTTATCGATCACCCCGGCAAATAATGCTCAGCAAAATACCGCATATTCGGGACATAACGCAACTAAGTGTTCTTCCTCATAAAACTAAGAAAAAAAAATACTTATTTCCAAATATTCTGAAGATAAATAGATAGCATGGAGCAATTTTGAACGTACAAACGAACGTAAACAAGTATTTAGCTAGGTAGAGATGTTGAAGCATTCTCTTTCACGAACGTGCACAACAGCATTTGCAATTATGCAGTGACATTAACTGTGTACTTTTACCATATTCGTAGTTGGCATGGATTTTATACGCGAATAACTACACAGATGCGTAAAGTATTAAAAATCAGCCTTTATATAATCGGGAGCATACTACTGGTATTGCTGCTGGCTATAGTTGCGCTGAACACACCATGGGGACAGAACTTTGTAAGAGGTAAAGCAGAGGCATTTTTACAAAAGAAACTTAAAACAGAAGTACGCATAGGCCACCTGGGATATGGGCTACCGAAATTCATTGTACTCAATGACGTATTTCTACGTGATCAGGCAAAAGACACCCTACTCTCGATAAATACATTGAAAATAGACCTGGCCATGCTACAGTTGCTACACAAAAAACTGGATGTGCAACTGCTGGTGCTGAATGGTGTTCATACTCATATATACCGTAATCAACCCGACACCACTTTCAACTTCACCTACATTATAGATGCATTTGCCGGTAAACCTAAAGAAGCAAAGCCTAAAGACGCAACAAAAGTCAAAGACACCACATCATCATTTACTATAAGCGTAGACAAAGTAAAGATAGATGACATACACGCCCGCTATGACGACTATACTGGTGGCACCATCCTGGCTGTGAATCTTGAGCATCTTGCATTGCAGATGAAGAAGCTGGATATTGATGCCATGCTCTTTCACATAAAAGACCTGGAAGTAGCGGGCCTGCAAACTTCGTTTACACAAGACACCTCTTACCTGCCACCATCACCTAAAAGCAATAAGAAAGCAAAATTGCAGCTTATAGCAGATAACGTGCACCTGGAGCGCGTCAACTTCAACTACAACGATGACCTGAATAAGCTATTGTTCGCGCTTAATCTTGGCGACCTGCAACTGGAGCTGAAGAAATTTGATCTGGGTGACAACAGCATTGACATCAATAAACTGGCTATCAACAACACGGCTGCTACCCTACTGTTTGGCAAACACAGCGATGCACCGGGCATTGTAGATACCATAGCAAAGCAAGACTCAATTAAGGGATGGCTTGTTAAAGCCGGCAATGTAGATCTGGGCGGACTGGCATTTAAGATGGACAATGAAAATATGCCTAAAGTAAAAAAGGGCATTGACTACAGTCACCTAAACATTAAGGGACTTGCACTAAACGTGAACAACCTCAGATACACTTCAGACAGCATATCGGGCGACGTAAAGCATCTTGCCGTGAAGGAACAAAGTGGAGTAGATGTGCAGGAGTTAAAGACCGTATTTAATTACAACCAACAAGGCGCTACACTTAAAGACCTTTACCTGCTTACACCACATACGGTAATTAAAGACCACCTGGAAGTACACTACGCCTCATTGAAAGCACTGAAGAACGACCTGGGTAATATGCAGTTGAATGTAGACCTCAGCAAGAGTATTGTAGGTTTTGAGGACATACTAGTATTTGCGCCACAGCTAATAGAACAAGACATTTTCAAAAAATATCCCAAAGCCCAGGTAAGGCTGGATGCACGCATAAATGGCCCGCTCAATAACATGAACATAGCGCGACTATATGTGTTGAGCATGAACAACACTGAGATAGAGCTGAATGGCAAAATGACAGGGCTGCCTGAATCAAAAAATCTCCGTTATAATTTCCATATAACCAAGTTACAGTCATCGCGAAAGGAAGTGGAGGATTTTGTGCCTGCATCCGCATTGGAGTCAGTGAGAGTGCCTGACAGATTTGGACTTACCGGTAATGTATCGGGCACAATAAAAGACTACACTACCGACGTAATGATAGTGAGTACCGATGGTACGGCTTATGTAAAGGGAACGCTGGCAATGTCGGCCGGCAAAGGAAAAGAGCGATATGACATGTTGGTGCAGACCAATAAGCTGAACATTGGTCGAATCCTCAAAAAAGACACACTGTTGGGTGAAGTATCCGCCGCAATTACCGCGAAAGGAACAGGGTTTGACGTAAAGACCATGAACACTGTGGTGCATGGCGCTATTGGTAGTGCATACGCTAAAAACTACATGTACCACGACATTGTGTTCAATGGCAACGTGAACCAGTCGAAAGGCAACCTCACCCTATCTTCTGCAGATAACAACCTGCGCCTACACATGAAGGGCTCGGGAGATTTCAGCAAAAAGGATATTGCTATAAAGGCAGACATACAACTGGACAGCATAGACCTGCAGGCATTAAAACTCTACAAGACCGAACTAAGGGCAAGAGGCACCATACACGCAGATTTCCCTGTATTGAATCCCGATTACCCGGTAGGCACATTTACATGGACCAAACCGATCATCAATGCAGATGGCAAAAGATATTATCTGGATAGCATGTATGTGATCTCCGCTCCTGACGCCACGAAGGGACAGGATATAACCGCGTACTTTGATGTATTGAGCGCAAAGATCACAGGCAAGACACCACTATCTAAAGTTAGCGCAATAATAAGCAATAGAATAAGTCAGAAATACACTCCGCCGGTAGCGGATACATCGGCCATAATTCTGTTCAACTCAACTACTAACACAGCCATTAACACGCCACCTAAAGACACAACAACACTACCTGCAGAATATAACCTGAAACTAACTGCAAGCCTGGTGGACAAACCTATGTTGCATAGCATCATTCCGGGGTTAACCGAATTTGACTCTATAAGAATAGATGGCGATCTTAATGAAAGTAGCCTACAATTGAAAGTGGAGATACCAAGACTCGTGTACGGAAGTAATACCATCAACAATGGTTTAGTTACTGTAAATGGGACAGACTCTGCATTCAGCTATAAAGTGACTGTTGATAAGATATCGAGCGGCAGACTGGGATTGTACTACGCGGACCTGCATGGCAACGTGGAGCAGAACATGATAACAGCAAATCTTACAGTAGCAGATTCATTGAAGAAAGAGCGGTTTGCACTGGCAGCGGGAATGGCAAAAGAGGGCAACC
>CANBQQ010000422.1 GCA_947371715.1 Flavipsychrobacter stenotrophus | reverse complement strand
TTGTTGTGGAATGAGTGTGACAGTTGTATCCTTTAAAATAGCACATGCAACATTCCTTACCGTATGCAGCAAATAGGTGTGTGTTGATGTTATCACACCTGTAGGCAAGGTGAATGTTCCGCCTGTTAAAGTGCCATCAATGTTGGTACCACCATCTACGCTGTAGCTCACAACATTTCCCGGTGTTCCGGTAAAGATGATATTAGAACTGTATCCATCACACGGTACAATTGCAGATGTAATGCTTGCGTCGGGAGTGCTAAGTATGTTAAGAGTTGTCGATCTTGGAGCTGAAGATCCGCATGAGTTTGAAACCATATATGATATCTGCGGAGTACCAACGGCAATACCGGTGACTATTCCTGTTGCGGCTGTCACCGTGGCCAGTGTAGTATCACTTGAAGACCATACACCGCCGGTAGTTGCACTACTTAGAGAAGTTGCCAACCCGTTACAAATAGCCGACGCGCCGGTAATAGCCGACGGCATGGCCGGAACAGTATTTACGATCATTCCTAAGGTAGCAGATGAAGAACCGCAGGAATTATTTGTGGTATATGAAATTACAGGCGTGCCCACAGTAACACCATACACAGTGCCCAAAGCACTCACCGTGGCTTGAGATGTATTGCTGCTACTCCATATACCGCCTGTAACAGGATTATTTAGGCTTATGTTACTACCTGTACATACAGAAGAGCCACCGGTGATGGCACCAGCATCAGGTAAGGCAAGTACGTGCAAAATTTTGTAGCTATTAAATACACCACATCCATTAGCTATCTTATAATTAATGATCGGTGTACCATTATTTTGTCCGGTTACAATACCTGTAAGTGAGTCAACAGATGCAAAAAGTGAATTGTCTGAAAACCATTTTCCGCCAATATCACCAGATGTGGTCATAGTAGTGTTTGCGCCCGGGCAAACACTATCTGAACCTGAGATAGTTCCGGGGTTTGGAGGAAGAATAATTGTAATCGCGTGAGTATCGACATTACTGCATCCGGTTGAAGGGGACACGTAAGTATAGGAAATTGTGTCTATACCTGTTGAACTCACTCCTGTAACTGCTCCTGTGGATGTAACTGAAGTAACTGAATTATTATGTGCCCACAAGCCACCCGCCGGAGAACCAGTCAATGTAGCAGTAACACCCTGGCATACTCCCCTGAATCCTGTTATGAGAACAGTTGGCAATGGTTTTACTACTATAGTTTTTATAACACTACGGGAGATGTTACCCCTAGTCACAGTCACTGTATAGCTAATGTCAACCGTTCCTGCGGTCAAACCATATACAACACCTGATGGACTTACGGTAGCAATGTAAGTATCACTACTAGACCATGCTCCTGTTTCCCCTGTTGGAATTGATAAAGAATAATTGAGTGTGGTGGTTGCGCCAACACAAACAGAATCGTTGATTGAAGAAATAGTGCCTACAGTAGGCAAAGGGGTATTTCTGAAAATAGAAACGGTAGTGCCGATATAAGAAGTATCGAATGATGTGTTTCCTGTTATGATATCGGGATAGCCATCTTTATCTATGTCTCCAATGTTGACTCCTGTAGGATATCGGGCAGCGGGTAGATTATTTATGTTTAAAAATGAAGGTGATCCGGATGTTGACGTGTTTTTATACAATGCAATGACCCCGGAAGTTAAAAAACTTGCAACAGCAAGGTCGGGTTTACCGTCTGCGTTCAAATCTCCTACAGCAATACCCGCGGCTGTTGCCAAATTTGCAATTACTTGCCTTGACGCAAATGACAGTGCAGATACAGGCGATGCACAGGTATTCCTAAGAACAGAGACGGTGCTATCCAGCGCTTCAGTAACGACCAGATCCTGCTTGAGATCCCCATCTACATCAACAGCAACAATATCTATTAAATATGCGCCGGTTGGCACTGAAATTGCCGATGCAAATGAAATAGCATTGGGTGCTGAAGTATTTTTAAAAACTGATAGCGAAGCAGGAACCGGCGCCTCTATCATATTAGTGACTGCTATATCGGGTAGTAGATCACCATTAAAATCACCTATCGCGATGGCGCTCGAAGTCGCCCTATAAACGGTTCCGGTGTTGTATGTATTAAGAGTAAAAAGTGCGGACGTTACAGCACCGGGAGTATTACCATTTTTTAAAATGGCTAATTTCCCTGTTGATGCATTCAAATCATAACAAGCAACTGCAATATCTAATTTCCCATCACCATCAAAATCTGCAACACCTAATACCCCTGCTGATACAATACCTGAAAGCGAAACGTCGACCCTGGTAGCAAAAGTCAGTGTCCGTGGTATCGTTGAAGAATAATAATTTGTAGTATTTCTAAAAATCTGTACAGTTGGCGACCCGCTACCCCCAGATACAACTATATCATTCCTACCGTCACCGTCTATATCTGCAATTTTTACATTTAGTGGGCCACTACCCTGCAATGTCATAGCATTACTAACCGTAAGCGCAGATACTCCCGTTGCCTGATTTTGTAAAATCTTCAAACTTGCGCCGGTTTTGTTTAATGCCACTAAGTCAGGTAGTCCATCACCGTCAAGATCACCAATTGCAGCAATTACAGGATTACTACCGGTAGTGTAATCGACTCTTGGGAGATATTTTATTGTATCTGCAACAAAGAAACTGGCATCAAATGAAGGTAAAAACTGAACGCTGGAACTACCAGAACTTTTTGTGATCGTATCATAGACAGTGAGCTGGCTATAAGTAGCTCCAAATGGAACAGTTACGCTAAGAACTGACGGAGAGACAGCGTTTGCCGTGGCTTTTACACCACCAAAGTACACAATATTATTAGCTGCTGTAGAATTGAAGTTGCTACCTGATATTGTGATGGTTGTACCTGGAAGAACATTATTATAGGCACTTACAGATGTAATGTTTGGAACCGGAAGACTAACTGATATGTTAGAACCATTGTCGGTGGTTGCTATAACATAAGGACTGGTGCTGAGTAATCTGACCCTGTATAGAGCACTTACAGCAGTGCCCGATGCAATTGTAGCAGTAATAGTACCACTAGAAGACCATGCGGCTGTACCAATAATATTACTTGTGGTATTTGCAAATGTTCCCGTACTACTTGACAATTGGACTCTGAAATTACCTGTAAAAAAAGTAGCACTGGTGTTATACGAAACCGAGATAGTGTTATTAACACTGTTATAAAATGGTCCGTAAGTAGCGGCAACAATATTAAGAGGTATTTTGGGAACGACTTCACCACCAGTTATTTGGGCTGCAGGTATGAAGTTTCCATAACTATCCTGGAATTGGAACTGCGCAAGTTGCGTTGATGTTAATGTCGCTGAGGTCCCTATGTAAATTTTACCTTTGGTTCCGGAAGTGCCATCGAATGCCCCTTGCCAACCAGTGATTGTAACCACACCGGTATTAACGTTTAAACTTGTAAACCGCAATGTATGAGCCTGACTTACATCAAGCGCTATAGTCGAATTAGAAACATTATTCATCACACCAAGACTGCAGACTGC
>CANBQQ010000421.1 GCA_947371715.1 Flavipsychrobacter stenotrophus | reverse complement strand
TGAGGAAGTCAGATAATTTCCCGATCATTTCCTGTGCTTTGTCGGGTGATATTAATACCAGGGCATTAATAGAGTTAAGGCTATTGTATAAGAAATGCGGTTGTAATTGTTGTCTTAGCTTAAATAACTCGGCTTCTTTAAGCAGGTCGGCAGCGTCGCTATGTTGCTGAAATCGGCTGTTTATTGCTAGTATATTTTTACGAAGTGCCGCATTAGTAGACATCCACGTATAGAATATCAGTATCAGTATAAATCTTATTGGTAGCGTATTACGCAGCCAAACAAAATAAGCCGTACTGTTGGCGTCTTTCTTTACAATCCAGTTAAGCAACTGCACCTCGCCAAAAGTGGACAGTGTAGCAAGCGCAATGGCAATAAGTACGGCGTACGAGAACAATGTGACCTTAGTAGGGTAGGCCTTTATCAATAACATTATACTCCACACAGATAGACTAATGACCAGCATATTGCATACTGCATCATTGATAGCAATATTCCAGTTAAAGCCAAACGTGTCGTGTAATATAAACACATGTTTTGCCGCTCCTATCAGTGCGAGGAGTGGGATAATAAAGTGTATATATTTTGTGAATAAACGCAAGAGTTATAATTGAAAAGTAAAAACTAAAAAGTAAAAATTTCCCTGCTGACGGAAATCAAATCCTGGTTTTAGAATTTTATTGTATGAATTTAGTTCAGAAAATGTTGTAACTGGTCTGTATGACTTCGAGAGCTGAATGACAGGCAGCCAAAAGTAAAAACCGGCATATACATCAACCAGTTTTTACTTTTTACTTATAGGTTTTTACTTTTTAAGCTGTCCAGAGCGGAGCGGCTACCATTTCAGGCTCATGTACCATGGAAAAGAGCAGTCCACCATTTTTGAGTTCAATTGGCTGCAGATCTTTTACAGCCAGCATACGCCAGCAGATAGTGCGGCCATGCCTGTCAATAAAAGTTGCTTCTTCGCCCATGCCGGCCTTTCTTGCTTCTGTAAGTGCGGTATCCCTGCTTTCTGCATAGACCAGCCTCCACTGTTCTTCATATTGATCTGTAGGCAGTCCTTCGCATTCTATTCTGTAAATGATCTGTGCTGTAAATGATTGCATATGTGTGTGTGTTTGAGTGGTTAAGTATGTTTTCAGTTTAATAAGATTTGATCTCTACATTCCCAAACGAGCATGAGCCGCGAAGAATAAGCGTCTTCTTAACTTCCGAGTTCTGCGCTGTCTGGATACTTCTTTCATCTTCTACATTACCGAAAGACGGGCTGATCTCATTCTGTATATGCCAGTGCGAAGGAACAATGATCTCCACACCTCCGAAAGATACCCGCAGGTCAAGCACTGCTGTTCCTTCAATGTCGGCCTGCATGAAGTTTAGCTCACATCCACCGAAGGTGACGGAAACAGTACCTCCTTTAAAATCTTTGGATGTGACCATTTCCTTTCTTCCGCCAAAAGTGGTGTCGATATTCAGGTTGTTTTCGGCAGTTACAGAATTGTTTACCTTAAAATTAGGCGTACAACCTTTTCTTTTAGGCCTGAGGGCAATTGCCAAACCACCAATGATCAGAGCCGCCGGCCATATGTAGTCGTTGTATTGCGGATAATAGTCATCTATAAGATTAGCACCACCTATGATACATAGTATCCACCAGGCTGAATTGCGGAAGCCATTTTTTACACCAATCAGCAATCCTACTACGATCATAATGAATGGCCACTCGGTCATCCAGTCGAATGGGATGTGTAATGCCAGCTTTATTATCCATAGCAAACCAAGTATAGCTACTCCTATTCCGAAGAATGCTCTTCCCTTTTGCCTGCGTTCCAGATGTTCCTTCATTTGTTCTTGCCATTGCGGGTCGTTCCAATCACGATCTCTAAAATTACGTTTGCGCATATAGTTTTATTATGACCCAAAAGTAATTGCAGCAAATTCCGTGCGAAAGTCTAATTAGGCGAAAAAAATATAAGGGTCGGTAAGTGCTGCATATCTGTCGGTAAGCACTGTTACTGAAGTATGCGTGTTTTAAATATTTCATTTGGTTATTTAAACAGATGCCTTGTTTTCTGTATTTTTCAAAATGATAAGAAGAATTTAATTAATTATATAAATAACTGAATTTGATAATTCGTACTTTTGCATTGCCTCGAAAACACACACACTACTTTCTATGATCCGAGACACGCGATGTCGCAGGTTATCTGTTTACTTTGTTGCCCTTATTTTTATACAACTTGTTGTATTTACCTCCTGTAATTTTTCTAAAAAAGAAGCAGATAATTCCCGTTACTTCGACAGTGTGCTGGTAGTGGCCGGTTCGCGATACGATATCAAACATATTGACAAAGTTCTTTCATTTGTCGATTCAGCATGGACTAAATTCCCTCATCCCGGTCCACGAGACATGTATAAGAAATACCAGTGGAGATCGAGTATCTACAGTGGGTTACCTGACTATTCTAAGGCTCTGATAAATATTGACAGTGCAATATCCTTTATCAATGATAATCCTGAAGAATACAAGTACGAGTATGCCGAAGCACTTTTCGTAAAGGGTAATCTACTACTGAATCTAAACGACTACGACAGGTCATTCCAGGAGTTATATAAGGGGAAGGTGTTTGTGCAAAGGTATCTTGATACCTGCGCATATGCCCGATACAGTAGCTGCCTGGCATCTGTGTCGTTCGTTCAAAATAAGCACAGAGATGCCATAAAATATTTGAAAGACGCTTACGAGCAGGCAGGAAGATGTAACAATAATGATTTTAGGTGGTCATTTGGTGAGCGCCAGGGTGAATTGGATAACATAGGTGTTTCCTATGAACATATGGGGATATATGACACTGCCATCATGTATTACCAACTTGCACTTGATTTTATTGATAAAAATGAACAAAAATACCCCGATCACAAGAAAGATATAGGCGTATGCCGTGCTGTAATAAAAGGGAATCTTGGTGGCGCATATGTAAAGAACGGCAACTTTAAAGAAGCTGAGTCATTGTTGAAAGAGAATATTGTAACCAATATTGAGCACGATGCCAATAGCCAGGATGCAAGGCTTTCATTGATGAAACTTTCGAGACTGTACATGAAGCAGGGCAGGTTTCCAGAGGCCCTGAAAATAGTTAAAGATCTGCGCAAACAGTTAGATACTATAGTCAATACCGACGAGCTTTCATGGACTAAACTGGCATATGACTATTATGATACTGTAGGGGATATTGAACATGCCTATAAATACTTCAAAACATATGTGAGAGTGAGGGATTCCGGCGAGGCCACCCGCAAAGAACTTCCCGGAGCTGATTTCAATAAAACATTTGACCACCTGAACCAGGCAGGTGAAATAGCGTCACTAAAAAAGGAAAAGACCTATGCAAACAGGGTTCTTTTTGTTTCAGTGGTGTTGTCGGTAATGGCGGTTATTATCATCTACCTGGTATGGAACAACTACCGCCAGTCTAAGCAAAACCTGGAACGGCAGCAGGTGCTGAACAAGCAGATAAGCACCCACAACATTAC
>CANBQQ010000420.1 GCA_947371715.1 Flavipsychrobacter stenotrophus | reverse complement strand
AACGTAAACATATGCCAGGTGAATACCGATGAAATGGAAGAAGGAGAGTATGGTGTAAAAGTATGGGATAAAGATGGCCGCATTTATAATGCCCGTATCCGCCTGAAGGGTATTAAGAGAAATAAGGATAAGGAGGATTAGTGGAAGCTCATGCATGTGTTTGTTCTACAAAACGAATAAGCCCCGTTGATAATTTAAGTCACATATGCCGCCGAAAACGCTACCATTCCGGTGGACCCTGCAAAAAAGCTTTAACAAGTACAATTAAGGCCACGAAGCGATTTTAGGGAAATGGGGCATTTATAAAGAATCATTGCAAGACCCTGCACAAACGTCCCAGCACTGTACAGATACCTGTGTAACAAAATTGGGATTATTCCTCATTATAATACCCTTGCTGTTTCGGAGGTTCCATACATAATGAATTCCTTTTACATAATTTAATTCCGTCTGTTCAGGTTTTATTGAATTACTTCTTGCTGCCTGTCTGGGTTTTATACAGTTGTTCGCGGGAATGGCTTACGGGGATGCCCAGAGACTCGTAGATGTAGTCTTGTGCAAGGGTGCGGACATTCAGCTTGTTGATCTTGGAATTGTCGGCGGTAGGGTAAACGCGATTGCTAAGGAATATGAACACTATACCTGTAGCGGGATCGGCCCATACGCAGGTGCCTGTAAAGCCTTGGTGGCCAAAGGCCTGTGCACTTACTCGGTCGCCGGTGGGGCCTGGTTCTCCAAATTCAGGAGTAGGTTTGTCAAAGCCCAGTCCGCGATGGTTAAGGCTGCTGTTATAAGCGGTGAACAGCGCAACAGTCTCGGGTTTGAAATAGCGCTTGCCGCCATAGCTGCCTTTGTTGAGGAGCATCTGCATAATTACCGCTGCATCGTGACCTGTAGAGAACAGACCTGCATGGCCTGCAACACCGCCCAGCATGGCCGCGCAAGGATCGTGTACATAGCCATGCACCAATTCCTGTCGGAAGCTGAAATCCATTTCTGTTGGCGCTATGCGGGTGAGGTTGAACTTAGACAGCGGATTATAAAGCGTGTAAGCCAACCCCAAAGGCTTATAGAATTGTTCGTCAGCATATTTGTCAATGGTCTTACCGGTCAGCTGCTCTACTACTTTTGCAAGGAGGAGGAAGTCGAGGTCGCTATATACGCTCTTGCCCTTGTTATCCAGGCTGCTGCGTAGTATTTTGCTCCATATACTGTCTTTATAGTCGCTGCTCAACCAAAGGTTCTCAGCAACGGGTATGTTATAGTCAGGCGACATTTTTTTGCGGTACAATGCCTTCTTTGGCTTACCTTTTTCATTCAGCGTTTCTTTGTAGAAAGGAATCCAGCTTTTTAGTCCGGCCTGGTGCAGTAGCACATCTTTAATTTTCAGTCCTGCTTTATCTGTACCATGGGTCATTGGCAGGTAATCACCGAGAGTTTTCTCCAGGTCTATCTTGCCTTCTTCATAGAGCTTCATAATAGAGATGTTGGTAGCCAGCATTTTAGTGCAAGACGCCATATCATAGAGCGTATTGGTATCTACCATCTGCGGATTATCGTACATAAGGTGGCCAAACGCCTTATCGAAGAATACCTTACCATCACGTGCTGCCAATAACCTGCAGCCCGGGAAGGCGCCATCTACTATGCAGCGCTGCAGGAAGAGATCGAGCTTGTCGAGGGCAGTGGCGTCAACAACGCCGGCATCAACAGGATATAATGTCTTAACCAGGTCTTTAGGTACTTCCTTTACCGGCTCAGCTTTCTTTATGACCGGTGCAGGGCACACGCTACGTCCATCGATACAGGCAGTAACGGGCAGGTGTCCTTTTGCTTTTATCTTCTTGGTCAGCACATCGGCCATTACCAGTTCGGTAAGGCTATCATCTTCATACGTGACCATTACCGATGGGGCACCGCAGAAGTATTGCATAGCATACGCGTTACCCATCAACACTACCATTACATTGCCTTTGCACGCTGCCTGCTGAATGAAAGTAAGTGCCTCGTCGCTTAGTCCGTAAGCGCCTGCAGGCGTAAAGTTGAGGTTGTGTATGGCCACAATTGTAGCGTCATATCTGCTGATGCTATTGAGCACTTTCTGATAGTCGGCTGTTGTTGATCCCTTTGGCAGCCAATTGGCTTTTGCACCTGTATATTTATCTTTTATACCCTCGAAAAGAGGTGTGGTAGCTGTGGCATTGATACCTACATAACCCACACTCATATTGTCATTGAGCTTGTTCATTACCTGGTTGTCATCTTTTACCAGCGTAATAGCCTCACGAGCAGTCTGTGCTCTTACTTCATCCAATGCGGCATTGAGATCATTGGTAATGTTGGTGGTGTCAATGTCTTTAAATGAGTTAAGGCCGGCATCATATTTAGCAGCTAATATCTTCTTTACACTAGCTTCCAGTTGGACCATAGGTATAGCACCTGTGTCGAGGGCCTGCTTTATGCGGGCAATACCGGCCGGTGCATCACCAGAGAACAGCAACACATCGTTACCGGCAGCAAAGGCACGCATGTCGGCTTCACCCGAAGGGAAGTATTTTACCACAGCATCCATACGCAGGGCATCGGTAAATATCAATCCGTTGAAACCCATCTTATCTTTAAGCAAGCCTGTGACCGTGTTTTTAGAGAGTGACGTAGGTACGTGGGTAGCGGTATCCAAAGACGGTACTTCCAGATGGCCCACCATAACACTCTTTACACCTGCAGCTATCAGCTGGCGGAAAGGATAAAGTTCCAAAGTATCGAGCTGGGCTAGTGACTTGGGAATAAGCGGCAGGTCTTTGTGGGAGTCAGTATTTGTGTCTCCATGACCGGGAAAGTGTTTGGCACATGCAATGATGCCACTCTTCTGCAACCCGCGCATAAAGGCCCTGGCCAGCATAGATACCCAGTTTTTGTTCTCACCAAAAGAACGGGAATTGATAACCGGATTGGCTGCATTGTTGTTTACATCCACATCGGGAGCGAAGTCTATATGCACTCCTATTCGCTTACACTGAGCAGCTATAGCAGCACCCATTTTGTAAACAAGGTTGGTATCTCTTGTAGCGCCCAGCATCATCTGGCGGGGAAAGTTGCGTACGCTATCCAACCTCATGCCTAGTCCCCACTCTGCATCCATAGATAGGATTAGCGGCACTTGCGCCATATGCTGGTAGCGGTTGGTCATCATAGCCTGGCGTATTGGGCCGCCCTGCATGAAAATAAGTCCGCCAATCTGATGGGCTTTTATCAATTTTGTAATTGCTTCTTCATTAAGGTTTTTACCGCCTGAATAGGCCGCTACCATAAATAACTGGCCTATCCGCTCTTCTTCGTTCAATGTATTATATACACTGTCCACCCAATGGTTCTTCGCCCTTGTGTAGTTGTCCTTCTCCTTTTTAGGATTTGCTGATGCGATATTGCTTACCAGCAGCAAGCAGCATATAATGGCGAGACCTAACCTATTCATAAAAACAAAAATAATTCTATTCGGATGAAAATGGTTCACAGATTTTTAAACGATTGCACAGATTACACA
>CANBQQ010000419.1 GCA_947371715.1 Flavipsychrobacter stenotrophus | reverse complement strand
CGCTCTCCGCTCCCTTCCTCCGCTCTCGCCCTAATCCGTTGGCATTTCCCCCTTCTTTACAGATACCGATCCCTTTGGATTGGTGATCTGATACCAGGTAAAGTCCTGGTTGGCTTCAAGGCCGTTGCCATGCAGTACATCGCCACCGGTCATTATCGTCACAGGTTTTTCGGTAAATATTTTAGCGGTCTCGTTGCTCCATACCAACTCTTCGGTATTCAGCTGCTCACCCTTAGACGTTACTATCTGCACATGGCCCCACATCAGTATGTTTCCGGTCTGGTCATAACCACGGCAAGAATCTGCTGTAATGGTATTGTTGAGTACACCGCTATCGTTATAAAACTCTACTTTTATTTTGGTGTTCAGGTCAGTATACGCAGGGCGTGCAGCATCGTTTTTGATATATTCATGTGCAAACAGGCGGGCTTTCACCTTGCCGTTCTTACTATAGATGCCTGTTATATCTTCGGCCCTGTCCTCATGATTATTCCTTTTCCCAGTCAGTGATTGTATCTCCTTAGGATCATTCTTACAGGCGGCAACGCTACAAAACAAAACACCCGGAATAATGATCCGGGTAATTGTTGTAAATATCGATCTGTAAAATGGATTAATCATATCTTCTTGGAATGAACCACTTTTCATTAAATGTCAGTCCGAGTCCGAATCTTACATAGGTCTGTTGCAGCAAGTTGTTGGTATGTGTACCTATGCGGCCAACATCAATAGAAGTATGCAACCTTGAATGGCTGCGGGTATTCCTTTTGTATGGGAAACTACCGCCAAGGGTAAAGCCATATACCGGTAATGCTGTGTTGCTGAGGTTGATATAATCCTGTCCGTAATAAAAACCTGCACGATAAGTAACTCTTGAAAAGTAGTTACGCATGTCATTCATATTTGGAGTGTATTCGCCACCTACGGATAGTTTGTAAGCCGACTTGCCAACACCGAGATTGAAAGCGCTATCGGGTGTGCTGCTGTATTTGCTCCAGTCGCTCATAGAGTAATCTACACCTACGCTCCACTTTTCAAAGCGAGCCAGAGTAACACCTATGCTGTAAGACACCGGTAATTTCAATTTGCCTTTTTGTTCTACCACTGACTTAGATGTGTCATTCACCAGTGTATCGCCAAAGTTGTAGATGCTCACCTGGTAGTTGCTTACGCGTTCATTAAGGTTTTGTCCCAGAGACAATGTACCACCTATTCTGAAGTGGAGGTCAGTATCATGACCCACCATATGCTCATAGATAAAACCACCTTTCCAATACAGGCCGCCAAGGCGGGTGTATCTTGCAAACTGCGCTTCGTATGCATGGCTTACACTAGGTGAGTCAGACGAAACTGAAGTAAAATTGCGGTAGTTGCCAAACAGGTAGCCCAGGTTAAAACCAACGCTCAGTCCTTTGATCCTGTAAGATCCGCCAAGGTATGCATAAGATAATCCACCGTCACCCGCATAGGAACGGATAGATGTACCCATTGCCGTTTTAGAAGTGTCAAGCAAAGCATAGTAGGTACGGGAGAATGGACGCAAGCCTAAAGAAAAACCTCCGCGCTGATTTATTGGAATACCTAGATTAAGATAGCCTAATGATGCTGTACCTGTAGTATAAGATGCTCCTGCCGCATTGGTAATAGTACGTATGCTGGCAAGTCCGCCACCCTGAAAGGTAGTTAGCGCCAGACATGAATATGATGCCGGATTATCAGGGTTAACAACATATGCATCCTGGTAGGACGATGTAATGTTACCCATACCCTTAAGTACGTCCGGGTTACCGTTCCACAATTCACCAATACCGTATTTGGAATAAGGGTTATTCTCTCTTTGCGAATTTGGATTGCTGTAAGTGCTTGTTTGAGCAAATGACGCATTACTCAGTACTGCAAACAGAAATGCGACGAAGCACTTAGCGGAGAATTTATACATTATAGTTTAAAATTACATTTAGCCCTTTCAGCAAGATATCAGGGTCAGCAAATATCTGACTTTTAAATTTGTCAACAAAGAAAGGAGCATCCCCCCCAGTTAATATGACGTTAAAATCAGCAATGGTCTTCTCATATGCGGCTATCATACCATCTATTTCGCAGGCTACGCCATATACAGCTCCGCTGCGTATGCCCGACTCAGTGTCATACCCCATCAGCACAACATCGCCGTCTATACTCACCTCCGGCAGCTTATTGGTGAATTGGTGCATAGCATGCAGCCTCATTTGCATGCCGGGAGAAATTGAGCCGCCGCGGAAGGTGCGGGTCTTTAATACCATGTTGTAAGTAATGCAGGTACCCAGGCAAATAACAAGGTTGCTCTTGTCGGGGAAGGCAGCATTGGCTCCTACTACCATGGCTAGTCTATCTGGGCCCAGTGTTTCGGGTGTACCATAGGCATTATTTATAGGGGTACGTGTAAAGCCATCCAGTTTAATAAATGACTTGATCTTTGAAGCCAGTACCTGCTCAAATTCAGCACTTTCGCCCGTTACAGAGCTGATAATAGCCTGCTCAGGTTTGTGCGTGTCTATTATCGAAGATATTTCCTCAATTGCCTTGGCATGAGTCAAAACAAATGTCTTGCTGATCGAATTGTTTTCAAATATTGCGGCCTTGATATTGGTGTTACCCCAATCAATGCAGAGATTTACGGACATGGCTATTGTTTTTGAGCATCCGCAAAGTAGTAATTTTTCGTATTTTATTGTAGATATGGTTGTTTTTTAATTGTGGATTATGTGTAGTATAAGATTTTCAAGTGCAAGTATTGCACGCAAAGAGCGCAAAGGAAATAACGCAGAGAGGCGCAAAGTTACTTTATTGATAAGAGCGCAAAGATATATTGTGGTAGTTTAATTTATGTGCAACGCTAACCCGCTCCCTGCTCTCTTTCCCGCTCTGCGTAGCACCGCTCTCGCGTAGCATTCTTACCTTCGTGCTATGACAGATAGAAAACCCGTAATTCTTATATCTAACGATGATGGTATTACCGCGCCCGGCATACGCGCGCTGGTAGAAGCGGTAAAAGACCTTGGACAGGTCATAGTAGTAGCGCCCGATAGTCCGCAGAGCGGTATGGGGCATGCCATAACAATAGGTAGCCCGTTGAGGTTGCACAAAGTGGAAGTGTTCGATGGGGTAGAGTCGTGGCAGTGCAGCGGCACTCCTGCAGATTGTGTGAAACTGGCAAAAGACAAGATACTCCACACCAAGGCCGACCTTTGCCTGAGTGGTATCAATCATGGAGCCAATAATTCTATCAATGTAATTTACTCAGGTACCATGAGCGCCGCCATGGAGGCTGCTATAGAGGGCATCCCTTCAATAGGCTTCTCTCTATGCGATTTCAAATTTGATGCAGACTTTACACTGGCACAAACAGTGGTGCGCGATATAGTAAAACGTATGCTGGCAGAGCCAATGCCGGAGCATACACTACTCAATGTGAACATACCTGTAGTGGCCCCAGCCGATTTTAAAGGCATGAAGATATGCCGCCAGGCACACGCCAAGTGGGAAGAAGATTTTGATCACCGCATAGACCCGCGAGGTAAAGACT
>CANBQQ010000418.1 GCA_947371715.1 Flavipsychrobacter stenotrophus | reverse complement strand
CGGTGTGCCACATCTATATTTTAGTTTATCCCATCGGTTGCCATATCGCGGGCTACCTTTTTAACAAGACCCTGTAAAACGGAGCCAGGTCCTACTTCGGTAAACTGAGTAGCACCATTCTCTACCATTTTCTGTACAGTCTGTGTCCAACGTACAGGCATAGTCAATTGGTTGATCAAATTCTGCCTGATAATATCGGGGGTGATGTATGGATGTGCATCTACATTCTGGTAAACAGGGCAGGTAGGATTATTAAATGTTGCGTTAGCAATAGCCGCAGCTAATTCTTCGCGTGCAGGCTCCATAAGCGGGGAGTGGAATGCACCACCTACCGGCAATGGCAAAGCACGTTTAGCACCTGCGGCCTTCATCATTTCGCAAGCTATTCTGATACCTTCCATACTACCGCTGATCACCAGCTGACCGGGACAGTTATAGTTAGCAGGCACAACTATTTCACCTTCTACCTGGGCGCATACTTCTTCTACCTTAGCATCATCAAGGCCAAGGATAGCAGCCATAGTAGACGGGTTAAGTTCGCATGCACGCTGCATAGCATCGGCACGTTTAGCAACCAGACGCAGACCATCTTCAAAAGACAGTACTTTGTTAGCAACCAGGGCAGAGAATTCACCCAGGGAATGGCCTGCAACCATATCAGGCGTAAGACCTGCGGTTGTTTCAAATAATATAACGGAGTGGAGGAAGATAGCCGGCTGAGTGACATTAGTCTGTTTCAGGTCGGCATCTGTACCATTGAACATAAGATCTGTAATGCGGAAACCAAGAATTTCATTGGCTTGTTCAAAGTACTCCCTGGCCAGTGTGCTGCTTTCGTACAGGATCTTGCCCATGCCTACGAATTGAGAGCCCTGTCCGGGGAATATGTATGCGTGCTTCATGCTTATTTTTTTTGCTAAGATAAGGAACGATAAAACAATTAGTTCTACAAAATTAGTGGGGTGATGCTATTTATTATTCGCTCCCAATTTTGACCTGTGCCGCCACTAAAGAACAATTATTAAAATCATCTATACCAATATCGATACATTGAAGTGGTGAAGTAAGCCTATGGTTGTAAATTTGCATTATGAATTGGATAGAATTGACAGACGAGCAGCAGTTGCAGCAGATAAATGAATTAAGTGCAAAGGAACCTGTGATCATCTTTAAGCATAGCACCCGTTGCTCTATAAGCTCTATGGCTAAGAGCAGATTAGAGCGTGAAAAGACCCCTGAAAATGCCAGCTTTTATTACCTCGACCTGATCAAATACCGAAATATTTCGAACAAAATAGCTGAAGACTACTCTGTCCATCATGAGTCGCCACAGGTACTATTAATAAAGAATGGCGAATGCGTTTATGAGGAAACCCATAATGGGATCAGCATGAAGGAGATAGTTGGGCAACTGTAGATGTCTGAATCAGGATGGTCAGGATTTCAGGACAAGGAGAATCTATCCTTCTGTGAAATTGACTATTTTCCAAATTTAGGATTAAATACATGCTTGTATTGCAAGGCAGCTGAACCGAAGTTTATCAGCAATGCTGTTTTAAAATCATATGCTACAACATAGTTTTTGGCTTGCGCAAGATGAACATCTTCAAGCTGTATTATGGCTTTTAATTCCACAACCACTGAATTTTCAATGATGAAATCAGCGCATCTTGTTCCGACCTCAATTTTGTCGTAATAAATGGGCTGCTCCACCTCGCGTGCAAAATTCAATTTTACGCGAGCGAGCTCAATAGCAAGTTATTTTTGGTAAATAACTTCCTGAAAGCCGTTACCCAGTATGTTGTGAACTTTCATAGCACAGCCTATGATGGTATAAGTCAAGTCTCCGTTTTCCATGTAAGATTTATTGAATCAAACATATTAAATTTTGACTAGAAAATCCTTCTTTTCCTAAAATCCTGACCATCCTGATTCAGACAACAATTATATCTTCTTTCCTCTCCATTTACCACTTTTAAGGTAGATGGCTGAGCCGATGAGGAGGCAGGTCCAATAGACGAATTCTGAACCCCAGCAAATGTATAAGGCGCTATGTTTGAGGTAAATGAAATAATAGCAGTATACAAGATACGCGCCCACGCAACCAATTTCCATAGTAAGGTTTACTAGCGTATTACCGGTACCCACCACTGCATTGAAGGCTACTGTAGATATAGACATGATGAGTGTGGCCACTACGATAACCTGCAGGCTTGGGATGGTAAATTGAATCAGTGAAATATCGTTAGAATAAAGCGCCAGGAACTCTTTAGAGAATAACAATAATAACAGGCACAGTGCTACGCAGTAAAGCAGGCTGAGTTTGGATATTTTGAATACCAGTCTCATAACATCCTGAGAGCGACCCTGCCCTATTACGTTGCTCACCATGGTGTTGCAGGTAGTAGCCAAAGCCCAGGTGCCCACACTTACTAACCCGAATATGCTACGAAGCATTTGAGAAGCCGCTAAAGACTGTTGCCCGAGATGCTCGATAAAGAAAAAGAACACCAGCCACCCACCAATACTGAACATAAACTGCACAATGAGTGGCGCCGCTACGGTAAGCGTTTGCTTGGAATGTTCAAAGTCGAACCGGATATACTTGAATATAGGGTACTCTCTATGCAGATTGTGATAGAAGAAAATGCCCACCATTGTAAGACAATAAGCTACTTCGGCAATAACAGATGCAACAGCGGCACCTCTGAAACCAAGCGCTGGAAAGCCCCAGTGTCCGAAAATGAACAGGTAGTCGAAAAGTATATTGAGTATGGTGGTCACTATTGATCCATATATCAATAAGCGAGACCTGCCAATAGATATGAAAAAGGAACTGAACAACTGTGCCAATACCAGAAATGGTAATCCCCACACTCGTATGTATACGAAATTGATACTCATGGACAGATTATCATTGTCATTGAGGCTAATACCGAAGAGAATGGGCACGAACCACAACGTCAGCATCATAAGGCCAAGCGAAAACATGAGCGACAACATTGCGCCGTTCATGAAAGTTTCTGCAATACCATTTTTGTTTTCCTGGCCTGCGCGGCGAGCCATTTGTATCTGCACACCGCTACTCAAGCCATAGCCGATCATGGAGAGGATAAGATAGAAAACCCCTGTAATGCCGTTTACCCCCAGCTCGCGCTGGCCCAGCATGCCCATAAAGACGTTGTTGGTAAAGAAATTGGCCTGCGGTATGAATAAAGCAACGGAAATAGGAAGCGCTAACTGTATTATTTCTTTGTTTGTTGCCGATACGCTTAGTTTTTCCATGGGTGTAGCAAAAATAGTTTATTTATTTGTCTGAATATTTGTCTGAATGAGAATAGCCTGAATTTTAGAATGAACAGAATAGGTTGGGTTTCTGCTTCTTTATTGGCGGCTTCGCTACCTGAATTTTATTTTTATTACTTTTACCCTGCAATAATGGAGGATGTATTTTCCTGACATTATGCATAAATAATATGGGTACAGAATATCAGAATATATATCGCCAGGTATATAATGTACGTGAAGATGAGCATTTGCTCGCCGAGACCGATAATGTTACCTGTGTGCTTTCGCGCAGAGGGCTGCTGGCTGC
>CANBQQ010000417.1 GCA_947371715.1 Flavipsychrobacter stenotrophus | reverse complement strand
TTCAAAAATATAATCAGATGAAAATTACAGTAGTAGGTGCCGGTGCCGTAGGTGCAACATGTGCTGACAACATTGCCCGCAGAGAGCTGGCAGAAGAGCTGGTATTGCTTGACATCAAGGAAGGTTTTGCTGAAGGTAAGGCGCTTGATATTTCTCAGACAGCATCTTTGCTGGGTTTTGATACCCGTGTAGTTGGTGTTACTAACGACTATAGCAAGACAGCTAATTCTGATGTTTGTGTGATCACTTCAGGTATTCCGCGTAAGCCGGGTATGACCCGTGAAGAACTGATAGGTACTAATGCACGTATCGTAGAGAACGTATGTAAGAGCCTGTTGGAGCACTCACCAAATACGATCATCGTGGTTATATCTAACCCAATGGATACTATGACTTACCTGGCACTTAAGGCTACAGGTTTGCCAAAGAACCGTATCATTGGTATGGGTGGTATACTGGATAGCGCACGTTTCAAGTGCTACATTCAGAAAGAACTGAACTGCTCAGCTAACGATCTTCACGCTACGGTAATTGGCGGCCATGGTGATACTACTATGATACCTCTTACCCGCCTGGCTACTATCAATGGTACACCAATATCTAACATGATAGCTGCTGACAAGTTGAAGCAGATAGCTGCTGATACGATGGTAGGTGGTGCAACCCTTACTAAGTTGTTGGGTACTAGTGCATGGTATGCTCCGGGTGCGGCAGGTGCTGCATTGGTTGAGTCTATCGTTCGCAATCAGAAGAAAGTATTCCCTTGCTGCGTGAGCCTGGAAGGTGAGTATGGCCAGAACGACATTTGCCTGGGTGTACCTGTAGTAATAGGTAGCAACGGTTGGGAAAAGATCATTGACTACAAGCTGAATGCAGAAGAAATGGAAGCATTCAACAAGAGTGCTGAAGCTGTGCGCAACATGAACCAGGTGTTGGATACGCTCGTAGCTTAATTAATAGTCGTAAGTCATAAGTGGAAAGTCGTAAGTCTTTCTTACTTGACAGAAATTGAAAAGCGCCTCCTTGCGGGGCGCTTTTTTTATGCCCGTTTTGGATTTCGAAGCAAACCATTACTTTTACTATTCGCTGATTTATTCACAGAAAACTATTGCTATGGCCTGGAACAAATATTACATTGTAATAACCAATCAAACCGAAAAGGATCATCAACTGGTGAAGGATAAGCTGGGACTTGACGATTACAAAGAAAAAGGAGCGGCTTATTTTGGCGACACCAATAAATCTGATGACTTGTTTATTGGTTATTATGAGGATAAGCTCATTATTGCTGATCCTGATCTTCCTCTTTCGTTATTTTCGGAAAATGCCAGTATAACTGAACAAAAGTTTATTGCAGCTTTTCCTGATTGTGAGATCGCAGCACTAGTGGAGAATAGCACTGTGGGTGAATTTGGTTATGCTATCATAGTTAACGGGCAGAGAATACGGGCTAAACATGGATGTGATGGTGAGATATACATTGACATAGGTAATGAATTGCCGGAAGAGCAGACGATTCTATCCGGTAATATTTTTGATGCGGAAGAAATAGAGGAGATGCGTGAATATATGGATGAAGAGGAAATTAAAAATGCGATAGCGTTTGAAGCCTCATGGCGCACTCCGGGCGATCTCTCCGCAAGATACTTTGGTATGAACATAGAAGAGTTACCGGAACATGCTATAAAAATGATTCACTACAAAAAGTAAAGCACTAGTTCGCCAACTCCCTAAACGTATCTCCCTGGCTTATATCACCGGTCTCATAACCTTTTTTGAACCAGTACATGCGCTGCTTTGATGTGCCGTGGGTAAATGCATCGGGTACTACACGTCCTTGTGTTTGTTTTTGCAGGCGGTCATCGCCTATGGCATTAGCGGCATTGAGGGCGGCTTGTATATCTCCCGGTTCTATTACTACGGGGTTTCCTTTACTGTTCATTTTTTCGGCATAGTGTGCCCATACGCCTGCATAAAAGTCTGCCTGTAATTCCAGCATAACAGATGTGCTGTGAGGGCCACTGCGGTCGCCATTATCGCGGAGCCTGCTCATTTTTTGCGTGGTGCCCAAAAGGTACTGTATATGATGGCCTACCTCATGTGCTATCACGTATGCATTGGCAAAATCTCCCGGTGCACCGAAGCGGTCTTTAAGTTCGTTGAAGAAAGTTACATCGAGATAGATCTTCTGGTCTGATGGGCAATAGAAAGGCCCCACGGCAGCTGATGCACCGCCGCAGGCTGAATTCACCTCGTCCTCGAATATATTCAACTTAGGTTTTGTATACGTCATGTCATTGGCAGTGAACAGGCTGTCCCATATTACTTCTGTTTCTGCCAATACAATAGATGCGAAATTGCCTGCGCTGCCACTTTCAAAATGTTTGTTGGTTTCTATTGGCGCGCTGTTGGTGCTGCTGCCGGCCATGCGGTTTACCTGGTCGGGCGTATAACCTGTAACCAGGTATATAATGAGCCCAATGATGCCGGCACCTATACCGCCACCAAGCAGTTTGCCTCCGCCGCCACGGCCGCTGTATTCTACGTTATCGCTTTCTCTACCGCCTAACCATTTCATATTTTAAGGAATTGCTCAATGGCTTAATTGCTCAATGGCTCAATGAGGATTATTGAATAATTCTAAAACTTATCTAAATGCCCTGATTTCCTTCCATAAAAAATTGAGCCATTAAACTCATTTATACATCTGGTGTGTATTGAGCCATTAAGCCATTACGCAATTGAGCCATTTTTTATAGAGGTGTATCCCTGTAATCTCTTCTTCTCATCAGCTTGAGGTCTTGTAAGATCTGGGCCTTTACGTTGAGGGTGAAATTGTAGCTTTTGCGTGGACCGAATGGGAAGGTCTGCAAGTGCATAGCCCAACAGTGGAGATCGCGGAATACGTCGATGGAAGTAAGGGTCAGTTGTTTGTAGGTGAAGTTGTATCCACTGTTCATAGATACTTTCCATCTAGGTGTCAGCTGAAATTCTCCCTGGAACGTAAGGTTATGAGAGAGTACCAATGTATCGGCGTGAGAATAGTAGCTGAAGTTTTTAGCTGCATTCAATGTATAGTTGACATTGAGGCTCCAGGGTATATTAAAGTCTACATATTCATTGTAGCCTGCATTGCGCATAACGCGGGCATACTCCTCGGTATTGGTTGGCCCACCTTTTCCTCCTGTTGGCTTAGAGTGGAAGTTGGCGCCTAATGAAAGACTTGCCTGAGTGAAACGTGCTATACCATAACCCAGTTCCTGCATGGTTTGCTGACGGCGGCGGCCGGTATTGTAGTCGAGCGCATAAGGGTCGTAAGCGGCACTGGAACTGATGTTGACCTTGTCCAGTACATTAGTACGAAAACCAAGCGCTATGTTACTCCAGCGGAAGGAATCAACAGCCATGTTGTAAGATGTATTGGCGCTTAATCCGTCTATAAGTGTAATGTTCTTACTGCCTGTTCCCGTAGTGTCTTTTGCTGATCTTACTTTTATCTGCAGGTTGTTACCCACGCCCAGGTTCACAAGTCCTGCTTTGCCCGCTACCGGCTGGCCTATGGGGGAGTTGGCATAATATGATTGCAGGTAATAATTGGCTGTTGTATCCAGTTTTGTCTGGTA
>CANBQQ010000416.1 GCA_947371715.1 Flavipsychrobacter stenotrophus | reverse complement strand
GAATACCTGGAAGATGTTAGATATACCGGTTCCCAGTTCCAGGTAAGGCTGTCCTTTCAAAGTGCGGAACGGGAAGTCTGTAGGGCGGAGGTTCAATTCCTGGTTAGCTTTGCTTAATGTGCCTACCACGCCCTTCGCTGTCCAGAACTGGCGCCATTTCAATTTCTTCATTACCGGAATCCGATTGAAAATACCACCACCAATATTATGTTCAATATTGAATCCGCAATACTCATCACTCAGGAATTCATAATTGTTCATCATCTGGAAGGCATACTTATTATAGTAATAGTACTCATTACCAGGGTGTATTTCCAGCAGCGAATACGGCAGTTTTCCAAAGTACTTGCCGGCAAACAGGTTGTAATACAGATGCCCCAATGGCGGTATATTAATGCTTTCTGAAACGGTGAAGCGCATCTTCTTGTACTCGTACGCGCTGTTCAGTACACCCTTCATACCAGCTGTTATTTCAAACTTCAGTATAGGCCACTTGTTAGCAAGCCTTGCACGTTTGTAAAGGCCCTCTATATATTTCTCTTTATAGGCATAGCGCAGTTCCAGTCCTATCTCGCTGCTGATCACATTTTTACTCGGGTTATTGTCTTTATCTACAAATATATCTGTAGATGGTAGTGGGGCAAACGGGGTAAAATTGGTGTGCTGCATGATCAGCTTATGACTAAACCCGCTGTGATATTCCTTATAAAACTCCACTCGCTCGTCATCAGAGAATGCAAGTTTCCATGGTATACCGTTTTTGCGGAACAGCGTACTGAATATGTTGTCGCTACCTACCTGGTCGTAGTAGTTGGTGCGCTGATTAATGTCGTGCGCATAATAGCCATAGATGGTCATGCGCGGCGCCCGATTCAATACCCACAACCCTGATGCGCCATACTTAAATTCTTTATCCCTATCGCCATACGCAAGGAAGCCGGTAAAATGTGCGTCTTTTAGTTTTCTTGATGTACCTAGTGATACACGGAACCTGTTACCTTCTACCGGGTTATTGCTGTACAGGTAGTAATAAGGACCCAGTTGCAGCCAGCCAATATCTTTTACACCACTAGCCAGGAAGGTGATGGTGTTTTTATAGACGGTGGTAATTGGCATATTATTAATGGTGTCCACCATCTTATAAATTGCCTTCTCATTTTTAGACAATGAGTCGGGGCGGTTATTCATCCACCAGTCATCACTCATGTGCTTTGCAGAGTCTGCCTTTATAATGTCGTCCTTATACTGCGGATCCTCAAGCACCGCTTGCGTCTTAGGATCATTGAGCTTTATCTTATGATAGGTAGTCGTTTTCCTCCCTATAAAACCGGGCAATTTCTGCGCACCGTAAATAGTGAAGTTGGCTATGAATTTATCCTTGATGCAAAACCAGGTATCGTCATCGCCCATTGGTGCAAATTCCTGGTACAGGCTTATTCTGTCTACCCAGTTAATATTGGCCAGTTTAGACACATCCATACTTATGCGCTGAATGGCAAAGGTGGTGTCTGCCACCCAGAAGTCGCCCTCAAAGCAGCTTTCCCCCGCCCGCTTTGGTGCAAACTGCACCAGTATTATCTGGTGGCCATATACGGTCTGTGTATCTTTTATCTTATAGCGGTAATAAAATATGCCGTCATTACTAATCGGGCTGATGAATTTTTTGTCAAAAACAGGGATGTAATTTTTGTATACGTTCACATTCTGGTACAAGGTACCCAGGTACTTAACAATGTTCTCATTGTTTACTCCCTTCACCATACTCGCCTTTATAAATTCACGCTGTTTCTTGGGTTTGCGGGTAAAGTAGTAGTCAGACAGTGTCTCTGTCATGTATAGTGGCAGGTAAGGTTTTGATTCAGAAACCGTATCCAGGTTGTCAAAAATAAAGCTGTAATTTTTCAGCAGCGGTATCTTCTGAAACTGAGATTTGTTCAGCCTTTGCAGGTCGGCTTCCAGTCGGTTATAAGCTTCGTAACTATAGTTGTCTATGCGGTCGGGGTCATTGTTGGGTTTGTGCGCTATTATTTTACGCATCAGTATCACGCCGGGGTCTTCTCCACTTGCAGTGATCACCGCTTCTTTCAGCTGGTTATTTGCGCGCTCCAGTTCTATAATAAAGTTGTATTCGTGCTTGCCATTGTTCACCACCCATTTATTCACTGTCTTATAACCCATGGCAGATATGCGAAGCGTGTCATTAGGCATAGAATCAGCTACTATCGAGAATTTACCATCCATATCGGCGGTAGTGCCTATCATGGCATGAGGGAAGTAGACCACCGCAAACGGTATTCCCTCGCTGGTATTCATATCTTCAACCTTGCCGTTGATCACATAAGGTTGGGCAATAACTACCTTGGTTGTGTCTTTATGGGTAGAATCTGTAACAACTTGTGTATGAGTAGTATCGGCACGACGCGTAGTATCTGATGTCTGTGCCCAAGTGGGCAAACAAAAAATATAGAGGAAAATAAATAATAAAGACGTTTTGATGCTCATACTCAAGGCCTACAGCGCGGCAATGTACCGATTTGCTTTAAATTTTAAAAGAATCATACCCCCTTCACAGGAAATCATTTTCCACATTTGGGTATTACCGCTTATAAATGCAAATGGCGTGCCGCGATTGTCAAGGTTTACTAATTCCATATCTCATTGGCAGCTGTAAATATCACCGGCGCACCGTCGGTCACCATTATGGTATGTTCATGCTGCGCTGTAAAACTACCGTCGCCGGTTATGTATGTCCAGCCGTCGCCTTGTTCTTTGGCATATTTCGCCCCGGTAGAAATAAATGTCTCTATGGCCACCACCGAGTTCTTTTTAAATCTTGTCCGGTTGAACCGATCGTAATAGCATGGAATTTCATTGGGTGCTTCATGAAGGCTTCTGCCTACACCGTGCCCCACAAGGTTGCGGATCACGGTCAGTCCCGCTTTCTTGGCTTCATGCTCAATCAGGTGGCCAATCTCAGAAATGCGGATACCACCTTTTATATTGCTGACCGCTTTGTAGAGTATGTCTTTAGAGCTATTGACCAGGTGCGCATGGTTGTGACTATCTGCACCTAACACAAAAGAACCGCCATTGTCCGACCAATAACCATTCAGTTCAGCCGATACATCAATGTTTACAAGATCACCTTCATTCAGTATTTTCTTGTCTGAAGGTATACCATGTGCCACCTCGTTATTAGTGCTTATACATGTCCAGCCGGGAAAACCATAGGTAAGTAGCGGTGCCGATCTCGCGCCCATGGCAGTAAGTATGGCACCACCAAACTCGTCCAGTTCCTTAGTGCTCATGCCGGGTTGCGCATATTCCCTCATTTTTTTCAGGGTTATGGCTACTGCATTACTTATGGCTTGCATCCCCGCAAATTCTGCGTCGTTGGTAATAGACATTTATAGTTATTTAGTCGTCAAAGATAGGTAACACGACATTGCTACAAATAAAAAACCGCTCCGGGATGTTCCTCCGGGAGCGGTTAAATGCACTATTTAAGATCATTTGTAGTAGTTCTTCATCATGATCAGGGCATAAATAAGGCCCGGTAACCAGAAGAGAAGGCACAGCAAAAGGCCGATAAGCCAGTTGATACCTTCGAAGTTTTCGTTCAG
>CANBQQ010000415.1 GCA_947371715.1 Flavipsychrobacter stenotrophus | reverse complement strand
ATAGACAAAGACAAGCTACAGGATGTGAACCTATCGCTGGATGTGTTTAAGCGCAACGCCTATTTATCTCATCTTAACGCAGATATTGCTAATACTGCCTTCCTCCCTACCCTTACGCTGGGTACAGGTTATAATTATGTCCGTAACACCAACTCCACGGGCTTTTCGGTGTTCACCCGCAGCTATGGGCCAACAGGGTCGCTTACTTTGTCTATGCCGCTATTTGAAGGGGGCAATATAAGGAGAGTATCTAAGGTTGCATCGCTGCAGGCTATGCGCGACGACCTGATATTTGAACGCCAGAATACAGTGCTGGGCAAGCAGTACCGCACGGCCTGGATCAACTACCGGGTAGCAGTAGCCAGTTATAAACTGGAGACGGAAAATATCAAATACGCCAAGGAGAATCTGGATGTACAGTTGGCCCGTTTCAGGGTGGGTGTAGGTACTACCCTTGAGTCGAGGCAGGCGGAGACGGATTATGTGACCGCATTGGAAAGGTTGTATACTGCAGCGTACAATCTAAAGGTGAATGAGACGTTGGTGCTTGAGTTGCAGAACCAGTTGGTGAAGTAAATATTAATGTGATGGAATGTGGAAAAAATGTGAAGGAATGTGATGGAATGTGATGGAATGTGATGGAATTGTGTAACCATAAGATTTGACAACTTTTTAGAAAGTTGTCAAATCTTTGAACAACAAATAGACTGAAAGTTATTCCATCACATTTCCGCATTGTTGTTACTGCATTACTTCTTATTTACTTTCGTCACCTTAACGGGCATACCCTGCTTTACCTGCATGATGCCGGTGGTAAGGATGGTGTCGCCTTCGCTTAGTCCACTAAGCACTTCTACCTGGTCGCTGGTGCGGGTGCCAATAACTACGGTCTGCATTTTAGCTTTACCGTCAACTACTACAGCTACCTGCTTATCGCGGGTGGTGGGTATGATAGACTGAGAAGGGACCATAAGCGCTGTCTTATCATTACGGAACGGAACATTTACATGGGTGAATGAACCTGCGATCAACTTTTCATTGTCATTTTTCACCAGTGCCCTCGCCTTCAGCGTACGGGTAGCCACATCAGCAGATGGCTCTATGGCACTAATTGTAGCCCTGAACGTATCTAAACTACCTGTTACTGTGAAGGTTACTTCCTTACCGGCTACTACTTCATCCTTATACTGATCGGGCAAGGTAAAATCGAGCTTCAATACCCTGCTTTGCTGTAGTGTGGCAATGACCGTTGTTGGTGTGATCACGGCCCCCAGGCTTACATTGCGGATACCTATGCGCCCATCGAACGGAGCTTTGATTATTGTCTTGTTGAGTTGTGCCTGTGAATAGGCAAGGTCTGCATCTATAGATGCTATCTGTGCAGTAGTGGTCTCATAGTCCTGCTGGCTTATACCACCAATGCTCAGGAGCTTTGCCTGGCGCTCTTTTATTTTTACCTGTAGTTCCCGCTGCGCTTTCGACTTTTGCACCTGCGCGAGGATATCGTCGTTGTAGAGCCGTATCAGCACATCTCCCTTCCGCACATGCGAACCTTCTTTAAACGAGATGGCCGTTACCCTACCCGATGTTTCGGGCAATATCTGTATCTCCTCATTTGGCAATAAAGAACCACTGGCATCATAATGACTGGCAAATACCTGCGGATGAACTACAAAGCCTTCGGCACTGAGTGTTGTTGCCTTGCCGGGCGCTTTCGTCTCTTCTTGTTTTTTTTCGCCGCACGAGGACAGGGCAATAGATATAAATGAAAAGGCTACCAGAATAAGATACTTCCTGTTGTTAAATGTCATGGTTGAGGTTAAAAGAATAGCCGTTATAAAGATAAGTTATATTAATACAAAACCGTGCCGTGGAAGACAGATGTATAGAGTTGATTAGACAGCGAAGGATGGAATAGGTTTAAAGGTGGTGTAAAATGCGGCGTACTTCCATTGTGAGATTTGACAACTTTTTAGAAAGTTGTCAAATCTGTTGTGCATTTGACCTCAATTAAACTATCCCCTCTTCACTAACACCTCACCACGTATTTTATCTACAAACAATGGTTTTAGGCCATTGCTCCATAGCTGACCTTTAAGGGCTTTATCTTGCGCGAGTTGGCCTAATGACAGAGATGGCACCCAGTAACAATCATCAAAACTATTGATCTCATTGAGGCGGAGCAGTGCTGCAATACCCAATTGAGCAGGAGAAATATTGAATAGTAACACCACCCGCGGCTCCACCAGTTCTCTCATCTGGTGCCAGGCAACCTTAGTGTCTTCCTTAAATTGTATAAGGTTGTATTGCTCCTCCATCAACCGGCATCCGGATTTTAATATACCTATCAGTTGCTCCTCTTCAAGGCTGCCATGCTCAAATTGGGTGGTCAATACCAATACAGGGCGATAAGCAAGACCGGTCAATAAGGGGGAATTCTCCCAAAATACATCCTGGTCGTTCTTAATTATATCTGTATTGAGTATGTTCATATCTGCTCTTGATAACCGGTTAAATATTGCGCAACTTTTGTGTGGTCAATTTAAACAAACGATATTACATATCAACAAATAGATAAATTGAATACCTACTCACTTTTGCAGTATTACCTTCTGTCAGGAAAAAGTTGTTTCTTTGCGCAAAATTAATCATTTTAATAAGTAATTGAGGTACTCATGAGTGTTTCTGCAACAGATATCAGCATTAAAAAAGTAGAGAATAGCCGCCTTTCGCAGGTAGACTTTTCTAATATTCAGTTTGGTAAGATCTATTCTGACCACATGCTGATATGTAATTATGAAGATGGTCAGTGGAAACAGCCTGAAATAATGCCTTTCCACAACCTTACTTTGAGTCCGGCAACTACTTTCTTCCATTATGGCCAGGCCATATTTGAAGGCATCAAAGCATATAAAGGACCAGATGGCGAGCCACTGATCTTCCGTCCGCGTGACAACTGGAAGCGCTTTAATAAGTCGGCAGTACGTATGGCTATGCCGGAGATACCTGAAGACATCTTTATTGAAGGGCTGAAAGCCCTCATCAAGCTGGATGAGAACTGGATCCCTGCAACAGAAGATACTGCATTATATATCCGCCCGTTCATGGTGGCTACAGATGAGTTCATAGGTGTGAAGACAGCTGAGAAATTCAGCTTTATGATCATCACCAGCCCGGCAGGCCCTTACTACAGCAAGCCGGTATCTATCTATGTACAGGACCAATATGTACGTGCATTCCCTGGTGGCATTGGTTTTACCAAAGCTGCAGGTAACTATGGCATGAGCATGTATCCTACACAGGAAATAAAGAAAATGGGTTACGACCAGATACTCTGGACAGATGGTTTTGAACATAAGTATGTTCAGGAGATCGGTACCATGAACGTATTTTTCGTGATTGGCGATACAGTAATCACACCGGATATCAAGCATGATACCATACTTGCAGGGGTTACCCGCGATAGCGTACTGGCATTGCTGCGTGAAAAGGGTATGAAGGTAGAAGAGCGTACCTTGTCTATAGACGAGATCGCAGATGCCTACAAAGCAGGTGAACTGAAAGAAGCATTTGGTACGGGTACAGCTGCATCTATTGCTCCAATAGCATCACTTACTTACCACGA
>CANBQQ010000414.1 GCA_947371715.1 Flavipsychrobacter stenotrophus | reverse complement strand
AGATGGCAATCCGGGGTATAACGACTTTAGTTTTAACTGGCTGTGTTTCTATAATGTACCTATGGTGGCTACGATAGATCTTGGCAAATCGCAAAGTATAAAGGCTATCAAAATGCATTTCCTTGACGACCCTCGCCACTGGATATTCCTTCCGGAAAAGATCAAAATTGAAGTATCTGATGATGGCGTGAAATACCGTGCTTTCGATGAACTGAAGCCGGCGGCTAACGGTGAACATTTTGATGTATCTGTTACACCATTTGTAGCAAAAGGCAGCACGAATGTAAGGTATATTAAAGTGACTGCGAACAACCTTTCTGCTTTGCCTACATGGCGTTTCAGCACCACAAAAAAGCCTATGATAGCGTGCGATGAAGTCTTTGTACAATAACATAATGATCGGGTTCTTTATATTCATGTAACTTCAATGGCGCGGTATTAGTGGTATTGGTGTAGTTCCATATTTATAGGGTTTAATAATCAAGACGTTGAGCAGCGGATTCGTAAAAAAAGCTAAAAAATTCCTGAATATACTAGGTCCCGGCCTTATTACCGGAGCCAGTGACGATGATCCGTCGGGAATAGCTACTTACTCACAGGCCGGTGCCCAGTTTGGCCTTACCACTCTGTGGACTTCTCTACTCACATTTCCACTAATGGCTGCCATACAGGGTATGTGTGCGCGCATAGGTATAGTCACTTCTCAGGGGCTCACAGTAACATTAAAGAAGCATTATTCCAAGCCGCTGTTATATACTATGCTGCTATTTAGTTTTCCTGCTATTACGCTGAACATTGGTGCAGATATACAAGGAATGGGTGCGGTAGCGAATATGGTTTTTCCGCAGGTGCCGGTGTTTGTTTTCTGTATTTCTATTACAGCCATTCTCATGTTTGTGATCATCAATTTTTCTTACGAAAAGATCGCCAGGATATTGAAGTGGTTGTGCCTTTCTCTACTGCTGTATATCATAGTGCCCTTTATGGTAAAGCAGGACTGGGGGCTTATCGCAAAGCATACGCTTATTCCCACCCTTGAATTCAATAAGGAGTTCCTGGCCATTATAGTTGGTATTTTAGGGACCACCATATCGCCTTATTTATTTTTCTGGCAGGCTACAATGGAGGCTGAAGGGATGCAGCATAAGAAGAAAGTTGTGGTGAACAATGTGATACTTGGAGAAATGAAAATGGATGTCAACTCCGGCATGTTGCTGTCTAATGTGGTCATGTTCTTTATTATTCTCACTGCAGGCAGTGTGCTATTCCCTGCAGGTATAACGCATATAGATACGGTAGATCAGGCGGCAAAAGCACTGGAGCCATTGGCAGGAAAACTTACCTATCTCATCTTTGCTACCGGTGTACTCGGGACCGGCTTGCTGGCCATACCTGTGCTCGCTGGTTCACAATCTTATATGCTTGCGGAGACCTTTGGCTGGCAGGCGGGGCTGGATAAGAAGTTTGCTGAAGCAAAGCCGTTTTATATTTCTATTATCATTTCGCTCATAGTGGGGTTGTCTTTAGATTTTATGGGGGTGAGCCCGATTAAGGCACTGTTGTATACTGCCATATCTTATGGCCTTACCGCGCCGGTATTGATAGCCATTATCCTGCACATTGGCAATAACAAAGAGATAATGGGCAAGCACACCAACTCTAAACTTTCCAATATTCTCGGTGTTATTACATTGGCGTTGATGACCGTGGCAGCAGTAGGGTTGATATGGTTTTTGATCAAAGGGTAGTTGGATAATGTCTTATAACTGAGTTACTATTGGCCGCGAACCTAACGGCTCGCGCATGAGGTAGGTTATTGCATTGCTACAAAGCGGTGACCGCCTAAGGGGTCATAACATTCGCTTATGACCAAAATAGTTGGCTAAAAGCTTACTTCTCTCTCATAGGGTCGTAAGTGGTGCTGTCTATAATGTAGTCGTTGGCGTTATAGGTATGCCATAATCCTGATTGGCGTTCGCGGTGAACGATCTTTACCAGCTCTTCATTTGTAAATGCATCTGTGACTGAATTGGTATCGCAGATGACCTGCAAGTGGCCCATCATCTTGCCTATGTATGCCCGCTCAAACACTATTGTAGAGGCATATACATCGGGGTGCTGGCATTCTCTCTTCCTGTTATAGCCGTATGTGCAAATGTGGTATCCACCATCGTTATAGTATTCAATGTTGAGCGAGCAGGAATCGTTTATTGTAAAGATCTTATCGGGGATATTGGCTTTAAATGTATCGTTGATATGCACTTCATGTTTGCCATAGGCATCGTAGCTGTATTCATTTACTATCCATGATTCAGTCTTATCCAATATACGCTTGTATTGCAGCCTGCTGTTGATGTATAGGTACTCTACTACATGGTTGGCCTGAAAACGTTGTTTAAGATACGTGGAGGTATCGTCGCAATCGGGGTAGATATAAACGCGGGATACTTTACCGTCTATCTTTACCTTCTTTTCACAAAGGTTGAAGCTGCTGCATAAGACTGCCAGGAAAACAATGAAGAAATACTTTGCCATGGGTGACGATAGAAATAATTGCGGAAATTTAATACAATAACCTCATTTTTTCATTCCCGGGTATTTCATTTTCAGACTTTTCAGTAATTCTTCCAGCTTTTGAGCTACCAGATAGGACTTATACCAATTCTGGTCGGCGGGAATGATGTGCCAGGGGATGTCGCCGCACTTGTCGAAGATCTCTTCATAGTATCCCATATAGTTCTCCCACAACTTGGCTTCCTTAAAGTCATTGGCATTGTACTTCCACATTTTAGATGGCTCGCTCAATCTTTCTTCGAGTCGCTTCTTTTGTTCCTCTGGTGATATGTGCAGGTAGAACTTAAGGATATGGGTGTCATTATGCTCAGTAAGCAGTTGTTCGAAGTTGTTAATGGCCTGCATTCTTTGCCTGGCGGTCTTATCATCTATCATGCCATGCACACGGGTTACCAATACGTCTTCGTAATGAGATCGGTTAAAGATCTGCACCATGCCTTTTGCAGGGGTATTCTGATGCACCCGCCAGAGGAAATCGTGAGCAAGTTCATGTTGTGTGGGCTCTTTAAAGGAGTAAACATTTACCCCTTGTGGGTTCATGCTGGTAAATACGTCTCGTGTAAGGCCATCCTTGCCGCTGGCATCCATGCCTTGTATAATTACGAGTATGCTATGTTTGCCTTCCGCATAAAGCAGGTTTTGGAGTTCATCAAGACCTTCCAATATTTTGGCCAGTTCCTCTTTGGTTTCCTGCTTGTCAAGAGTTTTTGGGGCTCTTGTATCTATGTCTTTGAGTTTTATCCTTTTCATGGTCGTTATTGCTGTAAATATAAGCTATGAAGTTATCGTGCCACCGGTAATTGCTGCCGTATTGTGTTTAATTTTAAAATATTGTATCGGGTGTTGTAACAGCCTTTATTTTCATTTACTTTTGTCATATGCGATCGTTTCAGGCATTACTGTTTGTTTTTTTACTGCTGCACCTAGGGGCCCGGGCGCAGGAAGGCAGTGTATGGAGCCTGCAACGTTGTATACAATATGCTATCTCGCATAACATATCTATAAAGCAGGATTCACTGAATGCAAGACTGGCGAGGTATACTGTATTGCAGAG
>CANBQQ010000413.1 GCA_947371715.1 Flavipsychrobacter stenotrophus | reverse complement strand
CGTTGATCATGTCTATGGTAGCTATCTCACCCGGTTCAAGTGTTATTCTATATTTTATGGCTACAATAGGATCGAGCACAGAGCCTTCGTTGCCCTGCATTTTGGCGGCACCAGTTACTACCTGTGGATTGGCCACAGTATTGCCCCTGCCAATGAAATGCATGCGCGAGGTCTCATACTCCACACTTTCATGTTTGATGCCTCTTAGCTTTACCAGGTGGCACATCCATGAAGGGTGCTGATCAGCAGAGCGTGGGCGGCGGGAGCATAGGATGGCATGTTTTTCCTGCTGCAATTCTGTCTGAACAAACAGGTTACTGAAGGCAGGGTGTATCTCATCGGCTGCAGGTACGTTCAGTACCACCTCTGCATAGCTGGTGATCTCGAGTGTGCGCCTTCTTCGCGATCTGTTAGTGATCTTAATTCGACGAAGTTCGATATCGTCTTCGGGAGATACTACTACCTCAGTATGTGTTTCTATATGGTGGTCAAATCTCTTGAATTCCGCACGGCCCTGCGTAAACAATGCCTCGTAACTCTTTGCTTCTGTGAGTGTGGGTTGATGGGTGTTGGACCAAAGAATATCCTGTTCAACATCTTTGATATAGCAGAATGTGCCCCAGTTATCGCAAGTAGTATCTTCTCTCCACCTTGATACGGCTATTTCTCTCCACCTGCTGTAGCCACCGCCCGAATTACTTACCATGACATTATAAGTGCCATTAGATAATAATTGTATTTCGGGCACCGGAGTATTAGGTGTGTTGATGTAGCGCATATCGCTGTCTTTGGCTGTGATCTTAATGTCAGATACATCCATTGTATGTGCGTAAGATGTTGTTGCTTTTGGTATTCTTTCCTGTAGCAGTAGCAATGATGCCTGGAAACGAAGTTCGCTTTCAAAGCGCTTTTGCATAGGCCTGTTATGCAACAAGTAAGAGAGTGACAGCATGCTCATACCTTCATGGTGCACCATAAATGATTTGATGATAGCATTAGACTGTCCCCGTGGCAGGCGGCCTGGCGTATAGTCAACAGCTTCATAAAAACCATACTTACCCATAAAGCCCACGTTGGCCATGTTCTGTAGATTTTCACATGCTTCATTGGGCATGACCATTAGTGCCATTACTGAGGCGTAAGGTGCTATTACGAGGTCGTCTCCCAGTCCGCGTTTAAGACCTGTGCCCGGTACTCCGAAAGCTTTGTATTGATAGTTTTGCGCGGCATCAACCCGATTGTAGCCGGACTCTGAAATTCCCCATGGAATATCTCTTTTCTGTCCGTAAGCTATCTGTCGTTCTATTACAGATCGGTAAGTCTGATCGAGCAAGGTTTGTCCGTAAGTAGGCATTACCAGTAACGGCATGAGGTACTCGAACATGGAACCACTCCAGGAAAGGAGCATCACACCGCCGCCGGCATTGGTTACCGACCTGCCCAGTGCAAACCAGCTGTCCTGCGGCAACTTGTCTTGTGCAATGGCAACAAAGTTGGCCAGCCTGGCTTCTGAGGCTAAGAGGTCGTAATAGCTTTCATCACGTTTATTATCTTCTATATTGTAGCCAATGGCAACCAAATGTTTGGTGCGGTCGTACAGGAATTCAAATTCAATGTCGGCATAGATCTCACATTCTTCTATGAGATCGTCTACTTCTCGAAGTCGCTTTTCAGCCGTTGTAATGGCATTTTCAATGGATGCCCTGTCGAAATTGGCCAGTGAAGCTGCAATGCCGGGGATACTCTTGAGCGGTGGTATGTTTTCAATTACGCCCATGTCTGCACCTTCGGGAATCTTTGAACTGTCGCACCAGGGTACCAGGGTAGTTAGTTCTGTAGTTATAGCGGTGCATTGTTCGCTTAGCTCTTCAGCCCACCACAAGATATCTCCTGCCGGGTTGCTAAAGCTGTCGATGATGTTTCCCGCTAACTCCCTAAGTGTAACTGCATCTTTATATACTTCCTGCAAGTAGACCTGGTTGTTGCTGATGACCTTTACCAGGAAATCGCGGAATTCACTGATCTGTTTGGTGTTGCCTGCCTGTTCTTCAAGTACGCCTAATGTATCGCGGAGACCTTCAAATGCTCTGCGGGTTATTACCTGGTTGCCTGGCAGTTCAGCAAGACCTTGTTTAAGTGTGAGCAAGTGACCGGCCAGGTTACCACTATCTACTGCAGATATATACCTTGGGGGTAGTGGTGCCAGCGAAACGGTGTCGTACCAATTGTAAAAATGGCCTCGGCTGCGTTCCAACTTACCCATTGTTTCAAAGGTGTTGGTGCAACGATGAATAAGCTGTCCACCTGTAATATAGCCAAAATCATATGCCGACAGATTGGCCAGCAGCGCCATGCCTATGTTGGTTGGAGAGGTTCGGTGTGCTACAATTCCTCTTGGTAGTTCCTGGTAGTTATCAGGTGGTAGCCAGTTGTCTTCGGGTCCTACAAATTCTTTAAAGTACGCCCATGTTTTGCGGGTAAGCTTTTGCAGGAAGTATAGCTGAGACGCGGATAGTTCTGTTTTTATTTTTGCTGATTTCCTGCTTATTAGCCACGTTACAGAAGGTGCAGTTAACCACAACAGGAGTATGGGTATCATGATGAAAAGCGAAATGCCTTCATATATGCCCATGTATATGCCCAATGCTATTGCAACTACAGGGTTGATCCACATGGCCCGGTAGGCATTGCTTAACGTGTTGTCGTTGTTTTGCTCTACAGTGCCAGATGGTTTCCACTGCAAGAGTTTACGGTTGGAGATGATCATGCGCCAACTGGTGAGGAATATGGCATCGACTGTGTAAAATGCTTCAAAGGGCAGACAGGCAAGGGCGAAAATATTTTGCTTCAGGCCGTCTGTCATACTGCCCAGAGAGGATATGATATGCTGGCTGGGCATGATCTCTTTTGGGCGATTCATCAATCCCCATAGTGAGCCAATGAGGGAAGGAAGAATAATAATAGCAAATAGAGATAAGGTCCAATACCATGGATCATCTAACAGGCTACAGCCGAGTATGAGGAGCACCATGATAGAAAATGGCACCAGGCTGCGTCGGAGATTGTCGAATATCTTCCAGCGTGAAAGCGCTGAGAGCGGATTGGCTTTCAGCTTTCGGTTGGCGTCTGGCACAATAGGTAGTGCCCACCAGGCGATCTGCCAGTCGCCCCGTATCCACCTGTGGCGGCGGCTAACATCGGTGCTGAATTTGCCGGGGTTGTCTTCGTACACCTGTATATCTGTGGCCAGTCCTGAGCGGATGTAACAGCCTTCGATAAGATCATGACTAAGGATTCGGTTGTCCGGAAAGCGGTTACTCAACGCTTTTTCAAAGACCGCGATGTCATAGATGCCTTTACCTATAAAGGAACCTTCGTAAAAGAGGTCCTGGTACACATCTGACGTTAGCCTTGTGTATGGGTCAACGCCGGTATCGCTGGCATGCATACGGGAGTAGAAGGAGCTGTCTGGCTCGGGCATGTTCACACATACACGCGGTTGCAGTAGTCCATAGCCTTCCGTTACTCGTCCTTTGGTCTCTGAGTACACCGGGTGATTGAGCGGGTGCGCCATAGTTGCGATCAGCTTCCACGCACTGTCTCTTGGTAAAAGGGTATCGGTATCGAGGGTGATAATATATTTAACCCTTGTC
>CANBQQ010000412.1 GCA_947371715.1 Flavipsychrobacter stenotrophus | reverse complement strand
AGGCTACAAGACTGCTCCAAGACCTTGCTGCACTTGACCTGATTTCTCTTAAAAAGACCAAAGGAAACGGCTTTCTTAAAGCTATTGATAAAATACGTAAAGAGGCAGCGGGCAATGCTCCAACCCTGGAAGAGATAACCAAAGAGGTAGAATCAGTAAGGACAAAACGCTATGCATTTTAATAAAACACAATAATTACAAAAGCCGCTTCCTGTTTGGGAGCGGCTTTTGTGTTTTGGATATGCTCAGAAATGAACCCAGTCTTATGCCACGTTCACAAAACATATCATTGCACTTTTAAGTCAATATCATTGAATTGAGGATTTATACCAAAAGTACTGCCCTGAAAGGGCAAACTCAATAGCGTAGGGCGTTTCAGCCCTACGTACAACACCACCCCAATTGGTAGCCCTGTAGGGGCGCACTCCTATATAGGACACAACAAAATCCATTGAGCTTATGTCATTGCGCCGTCGGTGCAAAAGGTTTGTAGCATACAACCCTCCCCACCGCACGCGAGCCGTCAGGTTCGCAACCTCCACATTAACCTCGCATACTGGTCGAAGCGTCCCGCTTCGTCCTACTACATGCAAGCGTCCCGCTTGCGTACAGTAACTGAATATCTTCATTTATCTTTTCTTTGAGAACGACCATTTGTACAATCCCATACTTGTAATTATGTCTGGCCAAGTTTCATAATGAGATAGATTGGCTGTTACAGGGAGAACGCTAGTATTTACCCACTTATTTTCCCTCATTAGAAACATCCGGGCACTATAGTTCAAATCCATGTTAAATGGATTTTTAATTTTTAGCATCATTCCCTCATGTTTTTTGTCTACGACATTTTGAGTAAACTCTATTTCTAATGTTTTGCCCGGGTACTTAATTTCTGCAACACTTCTAATGCTCATTATAGAATCGCCTACCAGTTCAACTTCGATATAAACGGTCTCTCCTGGATAAATTTGCAAAACGTTAGGACCATTTACATAACGAGATGAAGTTATACTTGATTCATAAAATGTGGAGTCAGAAACTGCCAGTTTCAAATTGAGCGGTGGCCGCATATCTTTATAGTTACTTGTTTGCGCAATTGTGCCAAAGTAAAGAACAAGGAAGAAGTAAAAGAGTACAAAATGTTTCATAATCGTGGTGGTGTTCCGTTGAAATGTTTGTTCTTTATAAAGATAGTAGAACTTCTCGATTAGTGGAGCCATCGCTCGGCGTAGTCTTCCCTCCGCTGAACGTAGTCACTGACTACGTCCTTGCGGTTGCCGGCCTCCTATTTGTTTACACTATTTTCGTAATTTTGAATACTACAAGAAGTTTATAGTTATGAGTTTGCAGGTGATCCATGATAGTAAAGGTAAAAACACAGGAGTTTTCATTCCTTACAAAGAATGGGAGGAACTAAAAAGGCACAATAAAGACCTTGCTGCCTTAGAAGGTAAAGAATCGAAAGAAGAGATATTGTCAAATATCAGAAAGGGGTTAGAGGAAGTAAAACTCTTTAAAAAGGGGAAATTGAAAACTACTTCAGCTAAAGACTTTTTGAATGAGCTATAGACGGACGAGTCATCATGTCTTGTCACCAGGCATCATGCCAATCCTTTAATCCCTCAAATCCTGGTTCAGACAAATACGGCAGAATGGCCTGAATAAATCGGACATCAAGCTATTCTTCAATCAAGAAAATCAAGGTTCACACAAACACACATGCTCACACCGGTACAACCACCTCAAACTCCGACCCCTTACCTTCTTTCGAAACAATATTAAACGTACCATTCATCCCCTTCACCAGGTGCTTTACCAGCGTCAGCCCAAACCCGTAGCCTTTCTCGCCATCAGTGCCGTCTGTTGATGCATCGCTGTCCGAGAGTAATGTGGTTATCTGGTCCTTGCTTATCCCTGCACCGGTGTCCTTTACAGTTATCAACAGCTTTTGCCCGGTCTCATTACCAGCTATTTCCAGCATTACAGTTACATCGCCAAACCTTGGTGTGAACTTTATGGCATTAGAAATAAGATTGCCGGCTATCTGCATCAGCTTATTTTGCAGCAGCTGCACCTCTTCCTCGCTTTCTTTTATTACTATCTTTAGCTCTATATTCTTGCTCCTGGCCTGTGGTGTGTACAACTGCTCAAAGCGTTGCTTCAATGCATTCAGTGCGGCGGTAGCACTCTTGGGGTTAACCTTCTTCTGGGCATTTTTCTCTTCACTGAGTATCTCGTCTGCCAGCTCCAGTACCGACTTGCCACCCTTATAGATCAGCGTTATAAAGTCCAGCACCTCATCAAGGTTATTATCCTTGCCCTGCTCGCGTATTATATCGGCCAGACCCATTATGCCGGCTATTGGCCCGCGTATATCATGCGCTACCTTATTTTGCGTTTGCTTTGCTTCCTTTACCTTATCGCGCAGCGACTCAATGTAGTGCAGCGTCTTCAGCCTGTTGGTGATCTCGTCCGATATGATCTTCAGCATCTCCACCTTTTCTGCAGAAAGCTGACGGGGGGCCATATCCATTACGCACAATGCGCCCAGGTTATGTTCTCCTGTGCTTATCGGTACGCCATGGTAGAAGCGGAAATGAGCATCTCCTGTCACAAAATCGGCATCCTTAAAATTAGGATTCACAGAAAGGTCATTCACTTCAAATTCTTCCTTTTCCAGAATGGTATACTGGCACACACTCTCTTCACGCGGCGTTTGCTGTATTTCAAACCCATAGCCCGATACCGTCCAGACCGTATAATTATCTATGATGTTGACCATAGACAGGGGAGTGCCCGTTATCTTGGCTGCTAATTTCGAGAGGTCTTTAAAAGTATCATCAAGGTTCAGGTAATCAAGGTTCAGGTCAGCAAGTGCTGTTATCCTGCCTATTTCATTATTGGCAAAAGGAGCTGCTTTCGGTGTCAAGAGGTTTTGTTTTAAGGTGATGTCAAAAATAGGAGATTTTTGTTTTAGGATAAGGGAGTTCCTAATAAAACGATCAATTCAAACGCTTGTTTTCAGCGAACACGAAATGATAATGCGTGCAGTTGGTCTGTAAGTAAAAGGTGAGTATTATTTATTCCTAACTGGGGTAGAATATCAGATCCTTACTTCAGCACATCAGGCAGCACCTTCACATATTCTTCATTATCTGTTATGCCATTATGGCCCTGTCCATCAAGCGTTATCAGCGTATCACCCTGCTTCATCTTTTCCCTAAGTTTCACCGATGAATGATAATAGATCACTTCATCCTTATTGCCATGAAATAGAACCACCGGCATTTTGCATTGCGCCACATATTGACACGTTGGGAATTTATATTTTAACAGGAAGGTTGGTACGATGGGGTAGGTGTGCTGCATCATGTCGGTAAGGCTGTAATAAGGTGCCTGCAGTATCAGTTTCCGCGGATGATTAACAGAAGCCACCCATGCCGCGGGACCCGTGCCTATCGAGTAGCCGAGTACAACTACCTTATCCTCTCTGTATCTTTTCTTTAACTGATCATATACCGTCTGCAGGTCGCTATATATTTGCTCCTGCCCGGTTATTGCACCCTCACTTTTGCCATAGCCTCTGTAGTCGGTGATTACAATATCATAACCCAATGACGTATATGTTTTGGCTACCTTCCCCCACGTTCTTACCGAGCC
>CANBQQ010000411.1 GCA_947371715.1 Flavipsychrobacter stenotrophus | reverse complement strand
CAAGACCACCCGATCAGCATTTTATGAAAAGATTGCCGACTATGTATTTCTCACAGGGCTGCTTACCTTGTTTGTAACCACCGTGTTTGTGGTGTTTAATGTGATACAGTAGTGGCTACCATTTAGGTCGTATGATGTAAGAATGCTTGAACTTATCCCGAAGCGGAATGGCATATCCACCAATTATCATTCCTTGCAACAACGTTCTGCTTTTAGGATCTATCTCCATCTTAAAATTTAGATCTGTACTTACGGATACTGACACTGCTGTTGTAACACTCTTATACCCTATGTAACTCACAGTTACATCATACAGACCACTATCCAGCCCTTTCACCGAATACACCCCATCGAAATCGGTCACCGTACCACCTTTCAATATCCTATTTTGATAAATAGCCACCGTTGCATTCACCATCGGCTCTTTCTTATTATCTGTCACTACTCCCCTTATCTCAGTCATCACAGAATCTATCTTAATGCTACCTTCAGACATCAACAAAGAATCAACTGCCACTATCGGCGGCCTACTTTGTGCGCGTAATTCAGGAGTGTGTACAAATAATAACGTCAGGCCCATCGCTATAGCAATCCTATATAACCGGCTGTGCGGCTGATGTGGAATGTGTATTTGCCTGCCTACTTGCGTAGATAAAAAACGACCACAAATAGGCCCTGTGTTTTTAGTAAAAAAATTAAACAACTCACTATCACTCCATGTAGTAAAGTCAATTACAGTCTTCCGGCAGCTATCACAATGCCTCCCCTGCCCGTTGGGTATCATGTCGTCCCAGCTCTGGCTGCATGGCTTCGGAATATCTATTTGAAAAGGCATTTGTTTCTTCATGGTGATGCGCTTACTTATATAGACGTAATTTATGCTGCTAATCTTGGGATGCATGCCAACAACTGTCTACCTCGTCCTGTAGACTCTCACTGCCGTTCCACCCGGCACCTTAATATCTATGACCGTTTTCTTATCATCAAAACCTAACGGATGCCCCCTGAAGGTGGTGATCATATAATCGCTGCTCTCTTCAGTGGTGAGTAAGAGCCGCTTCCTGTCCTGCACCGGCATCATCATTATATTATTCTCCACGCACGACCCGAAGTCCATATTACTCACTTTTATCACCTCCGACTGATCCTTCTTTATCAGCGAATCAAGCGCCTGCTTCACGCCAGTACCCCAATAGTCAAATTCAAAGTTCTTTCTTAGATGATCATCTTTGTGCGACACCAGTTCATTGAAGTAGAGGTTCTGCAATGGATGAATGACGACCATAAAATAGCTGATCATCACTACCTGTACCGAGCACAGCCCTATCACCAAAAATTTCAATTTCCCATTCATGATCTTACCAACGCCATACACTGCCAGCAACACCAGCGGAGGATAGATAAAGTACAAATGCCGCCACTCATCATATACCACCGAATGACGTAGAATGACCACCAGCAGTGGCGCCGAGAAACACAACAAGTAAATGAAGAAGTTGCGCTCTATAGAATTGTGAAGTAACACAACCGGCTTCTTGATAAAACCAATCACCAACAACATTGTGCCGACTATCCCGGAGACTAACCACAACACCGGTATGGTTATACCCATCCACTCAGGCAGGTAGTACCAGGGCAATTTATCAGACGGTATATACACGCCGTTCAACAAATCATTTCCACAAAATCCTTTACCTGCCAGCTTACCTATACACCCTGCAAAATGCTGTAGCGGCTCATGCCAGAAATACGGACAGCACAAATGCAATACCACACTCCACCCAACCGCAAATATTGACAGGTTCCCGATGGCCTTTAAAGCCCATTCTCTTTTGTAAATAGCAGTAACCATATCTACCCCCATGAACAACAGCACAAACGCCATTGGCAGCAGCGCCATTATGCGTATGCCCGTGGTATAGCCCCACACCATACCCAACATCAAGTACATCCACGGTCGCTTCTTTTCAAATGCCTGCTGCCCCACCATCAGCGATATCACCAGCATACTGAGGAATGGAATATCCTTGGTATTGAAAAAGGAGTGCGCATAGATCCTTGGCATAAAAACCAGCATCACAAATCCCAGCGATGCCAGGAAATGATTCTTCAACAACCTGTAAATGAGCACATACCCGCAAAACATGGCCAGTAGAAAGAACGAGTGCGTTACCAAATGCCGCATCAGGTATATATCACGACTATCCGTTATTCCCATCCCCTTCTCTATGATCATCAGCGGCAACTCAAAACCCGCCCCATACTCCTTATCATAAAAGTGAAGCAGCGTAGTATCTCCCTTAAAGGCATAGTTGTAGTTCACCTCGCCTATCAGTTGCTGCGCAGGCTCATCCCAGGCCATACCATAATCCTGGTAAGTAAGCATACCTATCACCATAGCTATGGCTAATAGTAGGATACCCGGATAGTAAGTAAGGATGAATTTTCTCATTGAATGGTAGTGCTGCAAATATATCTTATTTACATTGCTTCCTATTGGTCGTTGCAAACCACCATCATTTGATTTACACCCATTTCAACAGTAAACCCATTGAGCCATTAAGCCATTGCGCAATTCAGCCATTACTAGTATTACCTTTGCCCCCGCAATGGACTATTTCAAAAACCTGCTCAACCTGCTCAAATTAGAAAGGGAAGAAGACAGGAACGCATATATACAACTTACCGAACGCTCTTCTGTAGCCGAACGCCGCGCCAACGGGCTAAGCTGGTACCCTATCGCCATCCGCGGCACTGAACTGGGCCGCGGCGATTACCTTACCGTAGAAGTCGAGCGCACCACCCACCACGATATCAGCCATCAGCTGCGCTTCGGTGCGTCTGCTGTGCTTTTCTCTAATCACGAGCCTAAAGAACACCGCATAGAAGGCACCATTACTTACCAGGGTGGTAATAAGTTGAAAATAAGCCTGCGAACAGATGAACTCCCCGATTGGGCCGACGACGGCAAATTGGGCATAGACCTCTTGTTTGACGACAACAGCTACGAGGAAATGAACAATGCCCTCAAACTGGCAACTAGTTTAGCCGAAAAGAAAGACGAAGGCCGGCTCATCAACATCCTTACCGGGCAAGCTAAACCAACTTTCGACGATACCCTTACCCCCGTTGTCAATACCCGACTCAATCCCATACAGCAGGTAGCGGTCAATAAGATCATACAAGCCAATGAACTGGCTATCGTTCATGGCCCACCGGGAACGGGTAAGACTACAACTCTTGTACAAGCCATAAAAGAACTTATCGCCCACGATCATAAGCAAATACTCGTTGTGGCACCAAGCAATGCTGCAGTAGACCTGCTGAGCGAAAAGCTTTCTGAAGAAGGGCTCAACGTACTGCGCGTAGGTAATCCTGCACGAGTATCTGAGCGGTTGATGGCACTCACCCTCGATAGTAAGATGGGGGAGCACAGCGCCAATAAAGAGATCAAAAAACTCAAACAACGCGCATCAGAGTTCAAGAACATGGCGCATAAATACAAGCGCAGCTTTGGCAAGGCAGAGCGCGAACAACGTAAAGCCCTGTTTGATGAAGCCCGTAAGATCATGAAAGATGTGGGCAATACAGAGCAATACATTATTGATGACATAGTAGCTAAAGCGCAGGTGATCACTGCCACATTGGTCGGCGCCAATCATTATACGGTAAGAGATA
>CANBQQ010000410.1 GCA_947371715.1 Flavipsychrobacter stenotrophus | reverse complement strand
CTGGCATATTGGACATCATGCTCTTCCAGGTAATGAATGCCTGTGTAGGTAAGTTCGCTGGGGTGACTGACAACTCCATAGGCATGCGCAAGAAGTATGGTCAACTTATTTAAAGCATCCGTACCTTCTATATCCAATGCCGGATTACTTTCGGCAAAGCCCATTTCCTGTGCCTGTCCTAAAGCCTGTGCAAAGTCAAGACCTTCTTCCGCTATTTTTGTAAGAATGTAATTAGTAGAGCCATTCACTATTCCACTTATACTTCTCAACAAGTCATTATCATAGTACTCTTCCAGGTTGCGAATAACAGGTATACTGGCACAGCAGGCGGCCTCATACAGGAAGGGAGCATCAAAGTCTTTTTGTAAGGCCAGCAACTCAGGTAAATGTTCTGCTATCATTTTTTTATTGGCACTTACAACAGCCTTACCAGTCTTAAGGGCACTGCTTACTATATCGTACGCAGCATTGGCATCATCGATCAGCTCTACGATCACATTTATAGACTCGTCGCTAAGTACCTCAAATGGATTGGCTGTAAATAATTCCTTTGGCGCATTACGTTCCTTTTCAGGATGCTTGATACAGACCTTACTGATCTGCGCATTGAGCGATGTATTGTTTTGTAATACCTGCCACAGGCTCTCGCCCACGACACCAAAGCCGAAGAGGCCAATATTGAGTTTTGTTTGTTTAGACATTTTCTATGTTTTTATGGTTAGATAAAAGAAGTAAAAGGGGCTGTAAAAATTGCTATTGACAGGTATCGCAACTATCAAAAAAGGCCACTAATAAGCTATGGTAGCAGTCTCTTTAATATATTTCAACTTAACGGATCCGGTCAATGCTTTATCAATATCTTCAAGCAGATCAGCCACATCTTCAAGCCCTACGCTCAATCGTATTAGACTATCTGTAACACCCGATGCATGCCTCTTTTCAGCAGGAATGCTTTTATGCGTCATGGTTGCCGGATGGCAAAGTAGACTCTTTACCCCACCAAGGCTCTCTGCCAGTTTGAATAGTTTAGTACTGCACACCACATTTTTCGCTGCCTCTGCTGTGTCTTCCTTTAGCGTAAATGAAACCACGCCGCCACCGGCACTCTGCTGGCTTATTGCTATAACATGATTTTGATGAGTAGATAATCCAGGGTAGTATACATTTGCAACAGCAGGGTGCTTTTGCAGGTAGCGGGCTACTATTAGTGCATTACGGCTATGCTCTGCTACCCGCAGATGCAGCGTTTCTACGCCACGTATCACCAGCCAGTTATCATGTGGTGACAGTATAGCTCCGCTTGCATTTTGGATGAATTTGATCTCATCACCGAGGGCTTTTGTTTTGGTTACTACAAGCCCTGCAATCAGGTCGCTATGGCCCCCAAGATATTTGGTAGCGCTATGGACAACTATGTCTGCACCCAGTAGTATCGGCTGCTGCAATGCAGGCGAAGCAAAGGTGTTGTCTACACACAGTAACGAACCATTGGCATGGGCTATTTTTGCTATCGCCTCAATGTCGCTGATCTTCAGTGTAGGGTTGGTAGGTGTCTCCAACCATACCAGTTTGGTTGTAGCCGTAATTGCCTTAGCAACATTGCCGGCATCTGTGGTATCAACATAGTTGACAGTAATCCCAAACTTCTGGTAAATGTGCGTAAACAATCGAAATGCGCCACCGTAAATATCATCAACCGCCAGTATCTCGTCGCCGCTTTGTAGCAGCTTCACTACTGCATCAATAGCTGCAAGCCCACTCGCAAATGCATACCCGGCGGCGCCTTCTTCCAGCTCTGCTATAACCTTTTCAAGCACTGCTCTCGTGGGGTTATTACTGCGGGCATAATCATACCCCTTATTTTCTCCGGGCGCTTCCTGTACAAATGTGGATGTCTGGTAAATGGGAACTGAAATAGATCCTGTCAATGGGTCTACCGGAATACTGTGGATCAGTTTTGTTGCTTTACTCATCTTTCTTGGTTTTTATATGATTAATAAATAAAATACTTATTTATTGATCACTTACCAAGGTTTACCGGCAGAACATTTTTATGTGCATGTCAAGTACTGACATTCCACAAATAAAAAAGCTCCCACCGATAAATCAGGGGAGCTTTAGTTATGTAAATTTCGCTTGTTGATACACGAAAGTTATTGCCAACTATTACGTCTGACTTATCTTTCCTGCCATCAGAATTTCTTCTTCAGGAGGATGGAATTAGCACCTGTTTCCCGTATTGCTACGAGAGAGGTTGCTAAGGCTTCAACGGGCCATAACCCTCTGCCTTTCTTGATAAGCGATCTTTTAAAAGAACTGATGCAAAGGTAAATGCACAACTTTCAATTTTCCAAAACATTTTTTAAAACACCTGCAAATATGCGGCATTACAACCCTCATGACAATCTCCTGAAACCATTGCCCATCAACGGTTTACAACACCATGGAAACGCGCAATTAAAATTTGAAATTGTAAGTGATGCTAGGTAGTAATGGCAGAATATAGACCTCTTTCACCTTCAGTTTTATTGTGCCGGTGTTACCCACTTCCGATCTATCCACATACAGGAAGTAAGGATTTGCGTGGTTGTAAATATTGTACACAGAGAACGTCCAGCTGCCTTGCCATTTATGCGGCTTGGTATGCTGTGGAGTATAGGTTGCCGACACATCTAAACGATGATATGCAGGCATGCGATACGAGTTGGTCTTACTGTATTGCTCTACCAATGTTCCACCTACAAAATAGAAAGCCGTTGGCAGTGTTATAGCATTACCCGTACCGTAAATAAACACACTTGAGAATGTCCACTTTTTACTCTGCTCATAGCTCGCTACCACAGATATATCGTGCCTTCTGTCGTATTTGGCCGGAAACTCATCACCATTATTCAGCAAGGCAAATTTCTGATATGTCCACGATAAAGTATACCCTACCCAACCGGTAAATCGGCCTTGTGTTTTATTGATAAACAACTCTGCACCATATGCGGTTCCTCTACCAAAAACATAAGATAATTCCGGATCCTGAAGTGAGTTGGGAACGTAGCCATCCTTGTACTGTACCTGGTTATTCATTCGCTTGTAATACACCTCTAAAGAGGTTTCCAACTTGTTGTCAAGGAAATTATGGAAGTAGCCTGCCGAATACTGCCATGCATTTTGCGGCTTTACAAGGTACGTACTTGGCGCCCACACATCGGTAGGTAATGTACTACCATTGTTAGTTACCAGGTGCAGGTACTGATAGGTTTTAGCAACGCTTCCTTTTACCGATGAATTTTCATTTATCGTGTAGCGAATATTGAACCTCGGTTCAAGCCCGTCATAAACTTTTGCTATGTCACCTTTACCATATTTTGTACTATCCCTTTTGTTGCCATTGGTATCAATATCATAGGCTGTATAAGGCCCTACCTGGCCGAACCATGTGTATCTCAATCCTATATTTATTTTGATCCTTTTACTAAGATCAAAATCATCCAACACATAGGCACCCGCTTCATGCACGTATTTGATCAAGGCATTGTTGGGTTGCAGTTTTATCGTATCTGCCTGGCCCGACACCTGGTTTGGGATAAAGGTATGATTGGTATACACGAGGCCGCCTTTCAGGTGGTGGTTGAAAGAGGTATAATAATCAAGATCGCTCTTTATGTTGTAGTCCTTTACACCCGACGATAT
>CANBQQ010000409.1 GCA_947371715.1 Flavipsychrobacter stenotrophus | reverse complement strand
CCGTCAGAGTATTCTTTAACCACTTCGTAATTGCCCAACACTTCTATCAATGATCGTAAACCACTCCTTACAATTACGTGATCATCAACTAATACTATAGATACTTTGTTTTCCATGAGATATGATACGTTCCTAAACTTGTGTAAATCTACAGATTGTACCCTTACCCTCCTCACTTTCTATGGTTCCTTCTATATTAGCTATGGCTGCGCGCTTTATCATATTGTTCAGCCCGGCCCCATTGCCGGTGGTCATTTTTGTAGCTACATCAAATCCTATCCCGTCATCTCTTACCTCCAGCATAAATTGGCTACCTCCTTGCAGGGTTATATAGATGTTCTTCCCTCTGGCATGTTTTAATATATTATTTAGCGTTTCCTGGAATATGCGGAACATCATCACGCGCTGGTCTTTCTCCAGTTTAGGTTCTTCGTCGGCCGTCCAGTGGATGGTATAGGTATTCAACTTGCGTATGCGTTCTATTTCGTCGTGCATGGCGGTTATCATGCCCCCCTTGTCCAGAAAATCGCTGTTCAGGCTGCGGCTTATCTGTCTTAGTTCACTTATAGTAGTGTCAATATCAGCCGTTATCGGTTCTATTTCTTCTCTTATGTCTTTGTGAATGATCTTGTGCCGCTCTACATGCATCTTTAATACCGTAAGGCGCTGACCCAGATTGTCATGCAGCTCGCGGGCCACATTGGCCATTACGCGCTCCTGCACCTCGTGCTCGGCTATACGCAGTTCCTTTTCATAGTCGGCTTCCATGCGGGCTATTTTTACTTCCTGGCTTACGTGTCGGCGATTAGCAACAAACACAATTATAATGACCACACAAAAAAGCAGCATAAGCGCAAGAGTGGCAAAAACAACGGTGAGATCGGTAGTTTGTGAAAACATAGTATTTGGTTACAGTGGCAGTTGTTTCTGCTTACCTAATAGATAAAAGCAATAGCCGGTAAGTAAATTACTGGTGGCATTAAGCAGGTTATTTATGTTGATCATTGGGATATTTACCCGCTTATGCACGTAGGCATCTATTTGCTCAGTTATTGTAGACATAGCCGGAATACCGCAAACGTAATACAGCAAGATAGACACCGACAGCCAAAATAGAGGATTTTTAGATAAGGCTTGGTCTGAATGTAGGATGTTCAATACCAACACTACAAAATATAAAACTGATATGAGTAGTGCCCCTGTAATGAGGGATATAATTGAGAACTCAAATACGGAGTGTCTGGCTATCTGATACACCCATACAGAAAAGTCTGCGATGAAAATCACAGGCACCAACTTTCGGATATTTGCCGGAAAAAAATACCATACTGCTGCACAATACAGCCCAAACTCGGATATCATATAAATATTGAAGATCCAGGCATTGGATATATGAAGTGTTAAGTTATACAAAAACGCACCTGTTTCCGTAAGTGCACCAAGCAATACTATACAAAGTATCAACCTAAAGGGCGTAGACAGGTTACGATAATAATACGCTCCAATTATGAACGCAATTACTTTTGGGCACACGGCAAACAACAGATTACTCAGCAAAGTGTATAGATTTATTCACAAATTTACTTTAAAGGAAAGTCTGAAAAATAAGCAGGCGAATAAGTTCTTATTCGCCTGTGAACAATATCTGGTATACTCTTATACTTTAGGCAGTACGTATACGTTACAAAAGTTTGGACATAGTGTACCATAATCCACGCCCTTGTTATGAAATACTGATATAGTATCATTATTATCCAGAAATGGCTGTCCGGCACTGTTTCTCAGATATAACACCAGGCCATGCGGAAATGCTACGTTCGACTCTCCACTGTTGGCATGAACATAAGACGTGGACCCGAAGCATATCTTGGCACCGGTTGGTGAGCCGTTGTCAATATACATCTGTAGTATTTCCTGTGTCCAAGGGAAGGTAATGGTACGTGCGTATAGCGTTGCCTGTGTATCAGCTGCCAGTTGCTGCACATTGGTACCAGTACAAGGCGGATTGGCGCAATAATAAAAACTATTGAGGTAAGCGGCGTTTTGTAGTGAAGTGTCGGGGGTCGTAATTAATGTGCCGTTCCACAACTTATACCATGAACAGCCGGTTGTGATCAATGCATAGGTACCCAGCGACTGTTCCAATTCATCCATCCTGCATATTTGTATTCTTAGATAAAGTGCATTTGTGGCGCCATCAAAGCAGTATACCATACGTAGTGCTACATCTGTGGTCTGGGCATTGGCAATAAAATTATTGACGTCGGTTTGCAAAGTATCCCATGGTATCTGCAGGTCCTGACCGCCAAAATTAGTGTTGCAGGAAGACCTGTAATAATGAGAGGTAAAGTTGGCGCGGCCCTGGTTATATTCGGCTAAGGATATGCTCATAGCATCCTGAGCATTGCTCTCTGAATTTAGTTTTACCGGCATAGAGGTTTGTTTTGATGGTTAACAGTAAATATAAAGTACTGAAAGCCAATAAACCAAATTTTTCATACCCGTGAAAACTACCCCCTATTTCTTTGCATCTTTTCACCTTGCGGGGCACAATGAACTTCGCAAATTTTACATCAGATTATAAATCACTTCTTTTTACCATCGCAAAACCCCGATAGCTGATACGGGACCATAACATCAGCCAATACAATGAACGCAATATGCATAGAATATTCTGGCATGAGGCCAATAGTGCAGGAAGCAGTGTCCAGGACAAACAAACTACTACAAGATCCCCGCTTTTACGACAATGTAGCAAAGCATAGCTGGTTCGATCTCTCCACAGCATCGCCCATGGAAATAGCCGTTTTGATGCGCAACGCGGCCTTTAAAATGGAAGTAGATCTATATTATGCAGTAAGCCCTGTAAAGAATATAGATCTCTATGACGACGACAACAATCCCGACATCATACACATGAATATTTGGAAGCTGGAGCGCCCTGTAGCCAGCATCTGCAATACGCTGCTACATAGCTGCGTACACGCTGTAAATGCCCGACACGGCAACCACTACTTTGGCCACGGAGATACTACACTTGCAGGCAAAGAAATGACCGCGCCATACCTGATAGGTAATATAGGTGAGGAAATGCTGGATGGCAAGAATAAATACAATGTGCCGCTGGAGCATGATGTGATAATGCCCGGCACCCGGATCATTAAAGACCACCTGAGAACTTACGAGTATTGATCGTAAAATATTCCGTAGTACTCTCTTACAGTGATCTCTATTTACCAAATTCCGGCTTCATTAAGTATCAATTGCCACGGCCTTTAGGTCGTGGAATAAGATAAAAATGGACGGCTTTAGCCAAATACAACAATGCATACTATGCCAATGCCGACCGTTTTGGCTAAAGCCAGTCCTTATCAGTTTCATCATCCACGGCCTAAAGGCCGTGGCAACTGACAGTCGATAAAATTTTTAAAAGTAAGTGAACTAATGCTAAGACTATTTGAATATCCCCCCTTTCCAATTTCGCTTGCTTTGCGATATAATTATTAGAGGATCACACAGATATCCAGCGGGCTGTTTCCCGCAGCCAGTATTACAGGCAAGTTACATGTAGATATACAACGCTATCGACAAGTATGGCAGGTGGAGTTCTGTGTGATCTCCTATATATAATATGAATCAGCAGTTTTGTACAATATTGCCAGAAAATAGCAGCAAGCAAAACAGGGAGAACAGCCTTTGAGAGC
>CANBQQ010000408.1 GCA_947371715.1 Flavipsychrobacter stenotrophus | reverse complement strand
TAACCGGTAATATCAATCTTGACCTGAGCGAATATATAAAGAGAGGTGACATGATGTTCTCCAGGAGATTACCTGTAAGCGATGGTAATGCACTGGTATCAGGTGGTGAGTTGCAGGTAACTGCTTACCAGGGAGGTACTAAGCTGATGCTGAAGCCGGGTTTTAATTTCACAGCGGTAATACCTCAGTTGGGCGAAATATCTACAGGTATGCAGTTCTTTTATGGCCAGACTGTCAACACGTCGGTAAATCCGGTTAACTGGCATCCTACCGCTACATGGGGTGGTGCGGGAACTACAACTTACCTGGGTGATACTATAGCAGTTCAGTCAGACAGCTTAGGTTTGGTTGCTGCAGGTCGTTTCCTTACCAGTCCTAACTATCAGACATTCTCTTTGACCATCGATGGTCCTCAGTTTGATGATAGCGACCATGTGCAGGCATATGCATTGTTCGATAACAATAGGGTAGTGTATCCAATGGCTGCGCGTTACCATCAGAAAATAAGCGAAACACACGTGCCTAATGTACCTGTACACTTCGTAGTATGGGGTATTTACCATGGCGATTTCTATGGTGGCATATCTACCAACATCACTCCGCTGAATGGTTGGGCTTACACCATGAGCATTGTTAAGGTAAATCCGATTACCTTCCTGGCTCAGGTAAATGCATTGTAAAGCAGAAAAGTATTTGAATATAACTTGAAATGCCCCGTCTTGCGATGGGGCATTTTTAATTATATTGCCATAAGTGAAAAAAATGTATTGCTAATATTTTGTGGTATATTCGTCTTCAAATTAACATAATACAACCTTCAATATGAAAAAAAGAATATTCAGGATCGATACTACTTGCCTTGCTTTGGCGCTCTCTTTTCTTGCTATCAATAGCCATGCTCAGGGCATTAATACCTGGGCCGGGAACGGTATTGCAGCTTCCACAGGAGATGGGATGTCACCTACTGCCGCCAGTTTCAATAACCTTGGGGGAGTGTATTATCATACTGCAACCGGTGATTTTTATGTGGTTGAGTACACTGGCTGTAAAATAAGGAAGATATCGTCAACAGGAGTTGTAAGTACTTTCGCCGGTACCGGGGTAAACGGTTTCGGAGGTGACGGAGGCCCCGCCACCGCTGCGAAGTTCAGCTATCCTATAGATTTTCTCGCCGACAATTCCGGTAATTTTTACGTGATCGATAATAATAATTCCAGGATCAGAAAAATAGACGCAGCGGGTATCATAACAACTTTCGCAGGTAATGGCACTTTTGGATTCGGAGGTGATGGCGGGCCGTCTACAGCATCTGTTCTGAATAATCCGAGCAGAATGACAATTGACGGGGCAGGTAATATCTATTTTGCTGATGCCGGCAATAACAGGATCAGGAAGATAAGTGCCAGTGGTACCATTACTACAGTAGCAGGAAACGGGACGCCGGCCTTTGCAGGTGATGGCGGACCAGCAACCAACGGGTCATTTAATGCTCCGTTAGGCGTTACGCTGGATGGTAATGGCAACATGTACATTGCAGATGGTAATAATCACCGTGTCAGAAAGGTGAGCACTACAGGTATCCTTTCTACATTTGCAGGCACGGGTGCAGTAGGGTATACCGGTGATGGTGCAGCAGCAACTGCAGCTACTATGAATTATCCGAATGGTATTACCTGCGATCAGACGTGCAATGTATACTTTACAGACTGGTACGGACATAAGGTAAGGAAGATAAATGGACTAGGTATCATCAGCACCGTTGTGGGTACTGGAGTTGCCGGTTTTAGCGGTGATGGCGGGCCGGCCCTTAGTGGTCAGCTCAATGGACCAAACAATCTTACCTTCGATCCCTTAGGTAATTTGTATATACCTGAGTATTACAACAACAGAGTAAGAAAAGTATCTAACCTTGGCGAAAGCACAGGTTGCCCACCTTTAACTCCTGTTGCAGGTTTTACGGCAGCTACTTCTGTTTGCCAGGATAGCTGTGTCATTTTTTCAAGTACAAGCACTGGCTCTATAGATAGCGTTCGTTGGGTCTCTTTGTCTCCCGGTGTTGTCATTTCATTGCCTACTGCTTATACCACAACTATTTGTTTTCCCGGCTCAGTTTTTGCAACTGTAAAATTGTATGTGTATGGCGCAGGTGGGGTAGATTCTACTTCTACTACTATAGCAATAAATGCGGCACCACATCCCGGTATTACCAAGTCTGGTCACACACTTACTGCTACGGGTGGCCCTTATACAGGCTACCAGTGGTACAATGGTAGTGTGGCCATAACAGGAGCTACCAATGCTACCTATACTTATACAACACCGGGTGGAGATTATCATGTAGTGGTTGACTCTGCCGGTTGTGCTGGTACGTCATCTGGTGTCAACACAGTCGGTGTTGCTGCAGTTACAGAAAATGTGAAGAATTATTGGATCGCACAATATAACGGCAGTCTTATCACTTTAAGGTCATCTGAGTACCTGGACGAGTTGGTGCACATCACCATTTATGATGCCACAGGTAGACTTATTTTACAGGATATGTGGAATAGTGGAAGTAATAGCAAAGACCTTAATACTTCATCTATACCATCAGGCTTATACATTGTAAGGTTGTCCAATCAACAAACTTCAGTTGCACTGCGGTGGACCAGGCAATAATAAAGTTGCAGATGATGATCATAAAATTAAAGAGCCCCTTTGCACTTTCTTAGCGCAAAGGGGCTCTTTAGTTACGTTGACTATTTACTTAGCACTTTTCGCAGCTTCGTACATTGGTTTTACCTGCTCTTCGGTAAGTGGTGATACACGTTTGTCATACAGGCGGAAAGACTTGCCTCCTACATTGAGGATATATTCAAAATGGCATACGTCTCTGCCCATGATCTTAGCCGTGTACATAAAGCCATTAGCATCTTGCGCCAGGTACTTTACAAACTTGGTCATATCATCCTTCTCGGTCTTAGTTCTTTGCTCGGCTATGGTCATTTCAGCAGTCTCTATGCTGATCTCAAAATTACCCGGGCCCTGTATACTATTGTCATATTTGCCTACTACAGCTTTTACGCCTTTAGGTACAGTCATTTTAGCAGGAATTTCTACAGAGGCAAGGTCTATTACTTCTGTTTCTGTTTTTGCTGTTGCTGCTTTTGCAGCCGGTGCCGCTTTCTTAGCTGTTTGAGCATAGGTTATGCCTGCAACCATTACCGTTACCGATAATAGCGAGAATACAATTTTCTTCATAGTTGTTTGTTTGTGTGTGTGTCTATTATTATTCAGGATTGATATTGGAATCTTGCAGGCGTAATTGGCTAGTCCTTATAGCTCTGTCCGGTACGACTTCTTAATGCTGCTTCGGCCTCCATCATACTCATTTCCTTAGCCTTCTCCAGGAACTCTGAGGCGAAGATAAATGCATTGAGTTTTTCGTCTTTACTGAAGATGATATCCTTGTTGGTACCCTCCCATTGCTTTGTGCCCTGGTACATGTATACAATATGGTCGCCGTACTCCATCACCGTATTCATATCATGTGTATTTACAACGGTGGTGATGTTGAATTCGGTGGTTATCTCTTTTATCAACTTGTCAATAACAAGCGATGTCTGCGGGTCGAGGCCTGAGTTAGGCTCATCGCAAAACAAGTATTTAGGATTCTGCACCACAGCACGGGCCAATGCTACGCGCTTCTTCATACCACCGCTTATCTCTGC